>JAADFV010000256.1:0-4330 GCA_013152695.1 Chloroflexota bacterium
GCCCTGATCCTTGCTCACTTTCAGGTGCCCGAGAGCCTTCGCAAACAACGCCGTAAGCATCGTCAAGGCTAACGACGCTCTCTACGGGGGAGGGCTGCGCACCCAGTCATCGCACCCTCCATGCGAAAGGCATTTTATCGCTAGTACCCAGGCGGCGTCAACCTCGCTTCTCCTGACGCGGCCCGGCCTTGTATGGCTTAAAATCGCGGCGATTCGCTATTCGGTTGTTAATGTGCGGCTTACTTAGCAGCGATTCACTGCCTTAAAAACATTTGACAAAATTTAGAACAACTCCGCGCCTCTGCGTTTTTCTTTTTCTGGCCCTGCGGGCTAAAAATGAACTGTTAAAGTACTAACAAATACTCCCTTAAACTGTCATTCTGAACGGCTTTTTAAGGTCAACAAACATCAAAAGGATGCGAATATTAACACGAAAAGGCCCATCGTGGCGCCAATTCTAGGGAAGAATCTAGCGATTTATCTACTGCGAGACCCTTCGCTAGCGTTTCGTGGCCATGTCAGTTGTACATTCGACCCGCTCAGGGTGACATATTGTGTTTTCTTATCCAACCAAACTTCTGTGTTTGTACTTAGATCGGTGAACAAGGAGATAGGTAAACCGGAAAACCAGAAGACCGATAAACCTGTAAACCGGGTCTAAAAGCGCCCTCTCGTCGCATTCTCCCGTCTTTCGTCTCTCTGTTACGGGCGAGCAATTCCCCCTCAGGTATCTTCCCTGCTCCCGTTTTGGGTAAACAAGTAAGTGCGCACAGCCGTGCGCACCTACCGACGAATGATTTTTCGCCCCTGCACTCTTCCGTCTCCCGTATCCCGTCTCCCAACTTCTTGCTCCTTGCTCCTTACTTCCTATTCCAGCTCAGGGGGCGCAAATCTGACTGGCCAGTTACTATTGCCCTCCTGTTATTTACGTGCTAAAATGAAAAGCAAGTGGAGGTCCCCCATGTACATCCTAAATCGTGTGATCACCTGGTTCACCGTCGAACCAGCAATTAGCCTTTTAATGACGATAACAGCTCTGGCGCTGTTTGGTTCGGCTTTGACACGTCAGCAGGTCACTTCCGACCGGTTTTGGCCGTGGTTACGACGTCTGATCGAAGCTTCGGTGGGGGCACTCCTCTTCCTGGGATTGCTTTGGGCTTTTCGGGGCATCCTCAATGATAATATCGATACCTTTCAGTCCACGCATGGCAGCCTGAGCGAGGCCAACCGGTATAGCGCCCGCTCCATCTGGGGTCGGCCGCATGTGCAGCGGGAATTGATGGTGAAGCACTATGTCACAACCACCGAAAAAGAAGAACTTCCTCGCCTGGACCTCACACAACCACCGCTTTATCGCGAGGTAGAGGTGCGCAAGACAATTCCGCAAAACAGCATCATCGCCTTCGAAGGGGATGTGGCTCTACAATTGAGTGAGCGGCAAAAGGGGTATGCTCTTTACAGTGGTTATGTCATCGATGCTCGTTACAACTATACGGTGCTCAATGATGCTGATTTTGCAACAGAAACTGAGTTCTTCTTTCCGCTCTCACCCGGACAAACTGTTTACAAGAACTTTCACGTCATCGTCGACGGCGAGGACATCGGCTCGGAGTTGGAATTCGACTTCGATGGTAATGTCCACTGGTCAGACACGATGCAGCCCGGGCAACAAAGTAATGTGATCGTCACCTATCAGTCGCGTGGTATGGATACCTATTACTACCAGATTCCATCTCAGCGCAACATCCAAAACTTCTCCCTGACTCTCACCATCGACCGCCTACCCGTGGACATGCTCAATTACCCCGAAGGCTGCCTCACACCAACGGATATTCGCTCCACTGACGATGGCGCAGGGTCGATCTTGACCTGGGACCTGACGGACGCCATTACCGTTGCCGGCATGGGTGTAGCCCTTCCTCAGCCAGAACAACCGGGCGCCAAAGTGCTACGTGTTCTCTGGAACAGCCCCTACGCTCTCACCTTGCTGGGTGCCATGCTCGCCCTGACCCTGCTGATTTTGGGCCAGGCAGTCCGTTTTCTCGATCTCGCCCTCCTGGCTGGCGCCTATAGCGTGCAGTTTCTGACCATGGCTGCGATCAGCGACTATTTCTTTGGCTTTTGGGGCTCCCTCATCTTGGGAGCCATTCTTACAGGAACAATGACCTATCTTCTATTTCGTCGTCTCCCCAATCGTCTGCATCGGATTCTAATCTACGCCTTGGTTGGATTCTTTACCATTCTCTATCCTCTCTCCGGCCTTTTACCTGAGACCCAGCAGCGAAACTCTTTCGATGACCTCGTACTGGTCGGCATGATCGTCTATCTCTTCGCCCTTTCGCTTTACACCCGTATCGAAATAGGGGGGAGACCCGTATCAGAAGAGAGCTGAGCCTGTCGGACTGCCAAACCGGATGTCCACCAGGCCGCTAACATCCACTCCCTGCACGCGAATCACAGATAAAGGCGAGGAATCCCTGCCCAGGTATCTTCCCTACTTCCGTTTAGGGTAAACAGGTAAGTGCGCACAGCCATGCGCACCTACCGGCAAATAATTTTTCGCCCCTGTACTCTTCCGTCTCCCGTATCCCGTCTTCCATCTTCTCTTTTCTCGCCACCCTCTCAACGCGTGCCCTACTGAGTAGCCGTGCGCACCTACCTACTCCTTACTCCCTGCTTCTTACTCCCTACTCTTTCCCTCCTGATTTCCGTTCATTCCTCTCTCTCATTGCCTGACGCTTAGATTTCGGAGGTCAGTCATGAAAACCAAATATGATATTCCTTGGCGTTTCCTTCTTATCATCACGATCCTGCTGCTTGGTTTGAGCATAGGGATGGGGCTCAGCCAGGCGCAAGGCCCAGGAGTATCGCCGTCTCCTACGCCTGTAACGGGGGAATTTGGCGCGCCTGCGGCCAGCTACCGTTCATATTTGCCTCTCAGCTTGCATACAGCCCTGCACACCACCTGTCGGGGCGAGGTCGATCCGCCCACGCTGGGCTGGGCCAGTGACGACAAAGGTGTGTTTCTGCGCTGGCGTTGGCCGAGCTGCTATCCCCATCCGACCGCCTACAAGGTCTACCGCGATGGCACCTTGCTGGCGACCGCACAGCGTGTGAGCAACGAACAAACGGCCATCGCTCTTTTGGGTGATTCCCTCTGGTCCTGGTTGCAAAGCACCTACGACGTCTCCACCATTGCCAAATTACATGCTTTTCTCGATGATAATGCTGCCGCCGACCTCTGGCTGGCAGATCAGCATTATCAACTGGCTCTGGTGCGGGGGACGGGGTATCTGGATGCTGGGGCACAGTTGGGGCAGGCGTACAGCTATCGGGTCACGGCACTCCTGCCGGGGGAAATCGAATATCGTGTGGGCGAGGTGTCCGTATCCTACGAGGGTCTTACGCCCTTACCTGCACCTACCGGTTTGCAGGCGGTGCAGGTGCTAGATGAGTCGTTGCAAGGCTCGCCCGACTGGGCCCGCGCCCAACAAAACCGCAAGGCTGATAGCCGTGTCTTCCTGCGCTGGGACCTGCCCTCAGATGTCGCGGATCCGCCTGATCCCCTGGGAATTACCAGCTATGATGTCTTCCGTAGCAAGAACATCAACGGCCCCTTCGAACGCATCACCATCCAGGATGGCGAAGACCGCCCCGTTGTGCCCAGCCCCAGCTACGAGCCGAACAATACCCTGCCTGGTGATCACCCATACCAGCAGTATGACTACTTCTATCAGGACAACGATCCTGAATTGGAAGCCTGCCAGACCTACTACTACCGCATCGCCCCGCGCGACCTGCTTGGCCACCCCCGCGACTGGAGCGACCCCGCACAGCGCGACCAATTCAGCAAGGCCATTGCCGTCACCCCTCCCGATACCATTCCCCCGGCCGCGCCTCAGGGCCTGACTGCCACAGCCAATCATCTCGCCGGCACCATCTCCTTGAAATGGGATGCCGTCTCCGATGCGGCTCACTACATCCTTTATCGCAGCGATAGCCCCGAAGCGGCCTGGCCCGGCCTCAATCCCGCGGCCGCCAGCCAATGGGTGACTATGACCGTCACCACCGGCACCAGTTGGGTTGATCACAGCGCTACCTACGAAAAGCAATATTGGTACGTGGTGCGGGCAGAGGATGCTCCCTGTGGCGGAAATCCTCCCAACCTCAGTGCTCCTTCCCAGGCCGTGCACGCCATCCTTCACGATCGCCAGCCTCCGGCCAAACCCAACATCACCGTTACCTACATCCATTATGGCGAGACCCAAATTCCCCTCTTGGGAGTGAGCGGTGATCCGGCCGACACCAGCGCCATTGGCCTTTATTGCCG
>JAADFV010000256.1:4413-8175 GCA_013152695.1 Chloroflexota bacterium
CTGTCGTGCCATTGCTATGGACCCGCACGGCAATCACAGCGATCCCTCGGTCAACATCACTGCCCATCTGCCTGTCATTCCCGGCGATGTGGCTCCGCCCACTGCGCCCATCCTCAACGACATTACTACCACTGTCGGTGGTGTCAACGGCTGGACGGCTACCATCCAGTGGGATGCGGTCATTGCCCCCTGCCAGACAGGATTTCGCTTATACCGCGAAGCGGTCGGGCAGGCACAAACTCTGCTGGCCGACGAAAGCACGCTGGGCACTGAAAAGCGTTCTTTCGTCGATACGACCGTGCAATGGGGGGTGGTCTACACCTACACCGTTGCCGCCTATCGTCCCAACAGTCTTTGCGGTTCGGCCAAAGAAGTGTCGTCTCAGCCCATGCCCTATCGCGTCACCCAACCGCCGGAATTTCCCGGCCGCTACGTAAAGACCATTACCTGGGGAACCAACACCTATACCGCTGGCCAGGGCACCCGCCTCCGCTGGCAGAATGAAAACAAGCTCATCCTCTACGTTGTCTTCCGGAGCCTCTCCGGCCAGTCAGGTTATGTCGCGATTACGCCTCCCATGCGAGGTCGTAGCAGTTATCTCGACACCAGCGCCCATCATGACCACTATTGGTACGTGGTCGTCGGCCTCGATCCCATCACCGGTGAAACTATCGCCGCCACCAACCCCTGGAATGCCAATCCCGCCGCCGCTATGAGCACTGTTCCCGCTTTTTCGGCGCCCCCCTCCGCGCCCGAAGTCGAGCCAGAACTGACAACGGCCCTCCCCACCGTCCTCTATTTCGGTGATAAATTCGAACTGCACGTCACCTTTTATAAGTCCAAATCCAGCCTGGACAACCTTAGCGGCAACGGCGATCTCTATCTCTACCCTAATGGGCAATTACACAAAGTAAGCCTGAGCTTTTCAGGTCTCAAAGCCAAGAAAGATGGGACGATTACCGATGGCCATGTAGATGTGCCCAGCACGGCCCTGCCTTTCAGCCTGGCGCCTTCCAGTGGTTTCCATTACCAGGTGACCTCGCTACGGGTGGATAGGACCGGCGGTAGCGGCAGCGTGACCATCTACTTGCCGGGCAGTGTTTACTATCACTGGAGCCTGGCTTTCCCCTACCCCATCAGCGGCCTGGATGATCATGTCATTATCGGCACGGCCACGATTCATCCTCGCCTCACCTTCCAGCGTACCATCAACTCCAACCTTCCTTGTGAGGAGAGTACAGGCACTTATTTCCAGATCGAAGACCTGCCCTGGGACATCATTCCTACCGGCGTCGTCACCTATACGGCCACGGCCATCTCCTTCGGTAGCGTCTGTACTCGCTACCACGAGCGTTACACCGATACCCGCCCCGCTAGTGGCACCCCGGACGCCAACGATGGTCTGCTGCGCCCCACCTACAACAGCACCAACGCCAGCATCACTCCAACCGGGCTGGCCGGCGATTTTTACAACTATACCGGTGCCTCGTACACTGTACCCTTCCCTTACGGTTTCCGTCTCAATCTCATGCACCCCTCGTTGACCCTGAGCGATGGCATGATTACCGGTGGGCGTACCCTCACTATCGGTAACACCGTCAGTTTCGACTACTTCCAGAGCATTCCCCAGACCAACCCCTGGGAGGATAAAGGCCGGGGTGCGCCCGAAGGTCACTGGTTGGGCACGTTGAGCGGGGTCGAGATTGGGCCCGGAGGCAGCATCTATGCCCGCGCGGACAAAGCATTGACCTTCCCTAAAACACCCGACATCAGTTGGCTGAACGGCGGTTTCACCCTGCGCGAGCATAGCTACGAACTCTTCATTCCCCCTATCCAAAGCCAGCGCCAACCCTGGGCCGACGCGCTTTGGCCGACGGATCAACACCAGTGGGATGACGGTACCTCTCTGGAGCCGGGCCTTAACTTGCGCACAGGCAAGAACAGCGCCGATCTGGCCTGGGCCGATTGTTCCACGGACGGGCCCATCACCTTCCCTGACGGCGTCAAGGCCGATCTTTACATCCGTCGCGGCGGCGTCTCCGACCTGCTCCAGGCCACCATCCCCACGGGCAGTCCCCTCAGCGTGACCCTGGACGGCTATCAGACCCGCTTGCAGAGCTTCATGCTCGTCTTCTTCGACAACTCCATCTATGACAAAGACATCAGCGGTTCCTTCTACCTGCCCGGTCCCAGCGAGGCCCTCATCCCCTTTGCCGATGCCAACCTGAACGAAAATGCCTGCATCGCCAATGCCGACGCCGTGACAACTGCGGTCACCCCGAAATATTGGCAGACCAGCCTGCACCCCAGCAGCATCGAGTTCCGTGCTCCCGATCCCGATCCGGCCCTCCCCGGCGATCGTGGTCTCTGGCTCCTCGGCGGCGTCGATATCCCCCATATGGCTCCTCCCGACGCTACCAGCGTGGCCGCCATTCCCTTACAGACCGCGTTCAAGCCCGACGGCAATTTTTACGACATCACCCTGGAGTACGATGCCGTCAATTACCAGTTCAACGGCCTGCCTTATCTGCTGGAAGATGTACGTTTGAGTAACTGGAGCACGCGTGAGGCCCCGGCCTGGGAACCCCGAGCGGGTCTGGATCCACCACCCACCACCTCCTGGCAGGAACACGGCTTCCTCGAGCTGGAGGGCAACCTGCTGGCGCCGGTCTTCGGCACCCTGGTGGGCAAGGGCAGCACCACTCCGCCCAACATCTACACCCTCGGCTGGGACGACTATGTGGGCTTCTCGGCCATCTTGCAGGCCACACGCACCTGGACCGTGATCACCGACATCACCTGGTCTTTCGAGCTTCTTTACGTGCCTTCCCATACGGGCCAGGGTGCGCTCATCGCCGGCTTCCGCCGCGACGATATCAAGGTGGTAGAACTGGATCAGGCCCTGCTGCTACGGGGGGAGATCGGGGAAGAACCACGCACCGATATCCTTTTGGGCCAGTCTTCCGGCACCGGTCTGCTACGAGCCATGGCCGAAGCCACCCAGGACCCCCTGCCCGAAGACTACGACACCATCCGCCCCACCCTGGCTACCTGGCGGAGCACCTACTTCGACAGCATGTCGGACAAATACCTGGATTTCCTGGAGACGCTATGGCCCAAATACGGTGAGAGCGACTACACCACGACCACGGCCAAAATCGACGGTATGAAGGACAAAGACATTCCCTCCGATCCCAACGGTGGTGGCACTACCACGGTCCTCGATGCCACCGGCTTCAAGCTGAAGAAGTTGCGAGGCGATCTGGCCTGGTTCTATGATGCCAACACCCAGGACTGGGATTTCGACGAAATGCGGCTTTCGCTGTGGCTGGATATCAAAAAGTCCACTGAAAAGGAGCCCCTCTTCCATGCCGACCGCATCACCTTCTACCTGACCCGCGACAATGATTATGTGCTGGAAGCCATGGGCATGAAGGGTACGGTCTTCAAACAAAAAGACCTGACCATCGATTTCACCGGTGTTGTCAATCCCGATGTGCCCAAGGTTGAAGCCGGCCTGATGATGCACAACCTTCAGGTCAAGGCCGTCAAATTCAAGAACATCGGTGTTGCCCTGGGTGTGGGTCACGATCTCTACTACCTGGGTGCCCTCGCCGACGCCAAATACCAGGGAGTAGCCGTCGGCGGCGCTTTCCTCTTCGGTGAAATCGATCCGGACAGCATCGTCCTCCAGAACATGGGCTTTAGCGAGCTTCTGGAAACCCTGGGTATGACCGGTGTGCCCCAGCACACGACCCTCAT
>JAADFV010000257.1 GCA_013152695.1 Chloroflexota bacterium
GGCAGTACGGCCCCCTTCCGCCATTGGGATGGCGATGGTGAGGTGCGAGGAAGTTGCGCTCGCTGTCACAGCAGTGAAGGCTTACCTACCTACCACAAGGAAGGCGTAAATATCTCGGCCGATACCACTAATGGCTTTATGTGCTCCACCTGCCATGCCAACGTGGGCGGTGATTGGGCCCGTTACGTATTCGATGACGCTACCTTCCCCAGCGGCGCCACTGCAACTTTCGGCGCCGGCGAAGATGACAATATATGTATGCAATGCCACCAGGGCCGTGAATCAGGCGTGGCCGTGGCCGATGCCATTGCCGGCAAAGATGCCGATACCGTCGCCGCCGATTTGCGCTTCATCAATGTCCATTATCTGGCGGCCGGTGCCACGCTATTCGGTAGTGATGTAATGGGCATGTATGAATACGCAGGTAAGAGCTATAACGCCCGGAATATCCATGTGGATTCATTCGATCAATGCACCGAGTGCCATAGTACCCACGGATTGCAAGTCAAGTGGGACGCCGCCGGGTTAAACTGCTCGTTATGCCATCCTGTTGTAACTTCGGCAGCTAAACTGCACGATATCAGGTGGGCAACCACGCCGGATTATGATGGTGACGGCAATACCACAGAGGGTGTTGCTGGTGAAATCCAGACCATGGAACAGGCGCTGTATACAGCAATACAAGCTTACGCTGTGGCTACCCCAGATGTCGATCCCATCATTTACAGCCCCACCTCTTATCCCTATTTCTTCAAGGACACCAATGGTAATGGTGTGATTGATCCGGGTGAGGCGGTCTACGGTAACAGATACACGACCTGGACACCTCGGCTTTTGCGTGCCGCTTATAACTTCCATTATGTCATGAAAGATCCTGGTGGATTTGCGCACAACAGCAAGTACATCGTTCAGGCCCTCTTTGATACCCTCGACGATATGGGGGTTGATGTCTCTGGCATGATACGCCCTTAACCCATTCCTATTCCACATCCTTCCTCTTACACCAAAAGCAGGGCGTTCCGGCGCCCTGCTTTCTTATGCATCCCCATTCTGGTCGCCAGCGGAGATTTCAATCCTAGGCGAGAGAAAATCCTGCCACAAAAGCGGCGGTCATTGCCAGTAATAAGGCCGGTAATAGCGTGAGGATGGTCTTTTGCGGGAGAATTGGCTTTCCTGCTTTGAGGAATGCCAGCAATAATCCACCAACACCAATAAGGGCGCCCCCCAAGCTCACGAGAGCGAATCCTCCTGGGACAGCCCCCCGGAGAACGAGGAAGAAGGGAAGCAGGACAATGACCATACCTGCCACGCCGTGCCCAACGGCCAGAACGATGGTGGCTCCTTGTCCGGGCCTGGTGGTGCGGCTAAAAATGATCGCCAAGAATGCCACAATGACGAAAATACGGTAGTAGAGTGTGAACTGGGGCAGGAATTCTGAGACAAGCCCCAGGGAAAGGCTCAAGGGGATGACGGTCGAGACTATGGCGACCAGGGAACTGTCCAATACCTCAAAGCCCATGATGATCAGTAATAAACCGGCCACGAGGAGAACGCCAAAGGCAACGGTATAGGCCCACGTCGATAGTGTTGTCGCTTCTTCGATGCCGATGACGATCTGGTAGGCAGCCAGAAGTCCGGTTAGAAGGAGAAGAACTCGGTCGAGAACAGACATTTTCTTCATTTTCTAGGATTCCTCGATAGGAATTGGGGTGCTGCTCATGATTTCAGACTACCAACATGACCATCATCATGGTGCTAAGCATGTAAAGGGAGGCGTATTTGAACAGACCGAAATTCGTGCGTTGGGAGGGTTTTGTGGCGCTGCCGATGGCCAGAAGGAGTAATCCGAGGGAGAGTACGACCATGAGACGCAGGTAGCCAATGGTAAGACCGATCCCGTAAGCGGCGATGACCATCATGATCGCTGCAATCATGCTGGAGACAGCGATAATAATTTGCGTGACACGGTCACCGTAGGTCGAGGGAAAGGTGGGTATGCCAGCACGTCGATAATCCTTGTCATATCTCATGCTGAAAGTGAGAATGTGGGTCGGGATCCAGAAGAGGACTGCGAGGGCGAGGAGGATGCCCACCCACTCGATCTGTCCTGTTCCCAGAGCTCGTCCGGCTAAGACTGGCATACCGCCGGAAATGCCGCCCCAAACGATACTCCAGGCGGTGCGTCGCTTGAGCCAAATGGTGTAGATGACGACATCGAAGAAAAGGCCAGCGAAGACGATCAAGCCATAAAGGGGATCGAGGGCAACGGCCCAAGCCACACCTGATATGGCCAGAATAAGTCCCAAAATAAACGCTTCTCGGGACGAAATTTTACCTGAAGGTAAGGGGCGATTCTTGGTTCGCTCCATTTTTGCATCGATGTCTCGATCATACCACATATTCAGGACGGTGCTGCCGCTAATGGCGAGGAATAGGCTACCGGTGACGGCTAACACCGTCTGCCAGTTCTCGATGGGACAGCGTGTGCTCATGAATCCGGCCAGGCCGGTGGTCAGAAGCAATCCTGTTTGCAAGCTCTTGATGAGCGACCAGTACAAACGGAATTTTGTTTTTAGACTTGTCATAATGGATCTCCACAGAGGTTGGGGGTGGTGTGCTGTCTATCCATCTCCCGGTCTTGCCTTCTTGGTTTTGGCTTGTCCGGGGTAGGGTAGAGAGCACTATCCCTCCCCCTTTTTTCGTCAGTCCTTGGCGCACCTGAAGCCTACGGATGGGCTGTAGTGCTGGGGCCCGGCGCTGTTGAATTTCCAAACACGCAAATCGATTTCGTAGGAGTAGTAGCTGCCGCCGCGCATGTGGCGGTAGTGTTGATCGGGGTAATCATCACCCAGCCATTGCCACACGTTCCCCGCCATGTCATAGAGACCGTAGGGGCTGGCAGAGTCAATGGTTTGATAGCCGTCATAGGTCTTGCCATTGTAGAAGCCTACCGGTGTGGTGCTGCCCAACTTACCATAAATCTTTTCATAAGGATCTGAAGAGGCATAATAGTTGGCGTTGTTGCTTTTGATCTCTTCACCCCAAGGGAAGGGACGGCCGTAACCATCTATGATTTCCGTACCTCGTGCCGCTTTTTCCCATTCAATTTCATAGGGCAGGCGGGTACCGTAATATTTGCAATAGGCATTGGCACCAAACCAGGTCACCATGGTCATAGGATGGTTGGCAAATGCTTCCATGGCGGTAAAAGTTTTGCCGTCATAGTTGAGGCGAAGGCTGCCATCCTTGGCAAACGGCATATAAAGGTGATCCCCGGCTTTGATTTTCTCTTCGTGCTTATAGCCATTGAACGGATCACCCTCGTAATAGCCCCCGACGCCATTCTCAGACCAGACATTTTCGCCTGCTTCAACCTCGAATTCACCGACGCTGATATCACCGGAGGCCAGGGCAGCGTTGAGGAAGTCGGCATACTGAGCGACGGTGACATCGGTGACCATGATCTGGAACTCAGCGACATCGACCATATGGCTCATCTGGCCAGAGGGATATTCACCGCCAGGGATAGTCGCCCAGGCGGTGGGGTCGATTCCGGTATCGAAGATGGGCGGGTTGATTTCGCTCGCGCTGGTCGTTGGTGCGCAGGCAGATACGAGTAAGACAAGCAAAAGCAGGCTGAAAATAGTGCGTTTCATTGGGACACCTCCGTAAGAGTTGCCTGAAGTTCTTCCATTTTACGTTTTTGTTCCTCCAATTCAGCCTCTGCGGTACGTTTTTTCTCTTCATTGAATTCTTTGTGCCACAAACCGTTCTTCTTGAACAGGTCGATCAAGCGCCATCCCAGGAAAAGGCCCAGGATGATGAGTATGAGCGCCAGGCCGATGTCCATGAGGAGCATCACGGTATCGACCAAGGGCTGCTGCTCCCATTCGCTCACGAAAAGACGCTTCATCGAAAAGATCGTGGCGGAAGCAAAGGCAATATCAGAGCCGATGATGATGAGCCAGCCATACCATTTGCGCGCTTTGCCTTTGAGTCCAGAGAGATCGCCGTAGTAGAGAAGGATAATCGTGGCAATCAATCCCGCTAAGATATGCCAGTGCCCGGTGAGAGTGATGCGCTCTTCCCGGTGAGGCCAAACGCGAAAGATGTCTTCCAGTTTGACAGCGAGGAAAATGCCGACACCGCTGACCGTGAAGTTCATGAAGACCATTTGCCAGCCAGTACCAAATTTCAGGGGATCGTGCACAAGGGCAGCGAGTTTCTGGAAGATGTTTGGTTTTTCGATGTGCTGTTCGGCGATGCGGTCTTTGATCAGCTTGTCCCATGAGAAGATGACGTAGCACAATGCCGCCAACATGATGAAAGTTGAGCCCACGTAGATGGTGGTGTGTGCCCATTCCAGCCAGACAACGGAAAGAGCCCCGAAAGTGGTGACGATAGTACCGAGAATCATCAAAGGCATGGCAATTTTATGGAGCACGCCCTTGAAATCCATCCATCGACCGACGATGAGGGTGATGGCCACAGCAATCAGGGTGAGCATGATGTGCAGATGGCCGATGATTGATTTTTGTAGCAACGATTTGTGAGGCAAACGAATGATGTCTTCTGCCAGAAATGTCTCTTGGCCGTTGCCCCAGAATGAACCGGTAACGGCGCCCCAAACCGAGGAAGTCAAGGTCGCAACGACCATGACAAAAAAGGCGGCACGTTCAAGGCTAATGCCACTTTTCGTGTGGGCATAAGGCGAGTCTTGGGGTACACGAAACTCTTTTCGCCAGGGCCAAAGGGCGAATGCCAGAAGGACGCCGGCAAAGAAAACTAGCGACTGTCCTACCAGAAAGAGGCCATGGAAGGCAAAGTTGTGCCCAAAATAGCCAAAGGCCAGGCCGAAGATGACCACCAGGAGATACCCTACAGTGATCGTGGCATTGATGAACACCTGCTCGTAGCGTCTCATGGGCAGGATTTCGGTCATGAAGTACACTTCAATGGCAATCACGGTCATGGCGATGGTGTGATAGAGCAAAATAAGGCGGCCTTCACGCTGGACCTGCTGTAGATCCATGCCCAGCAATTTCACGGTGATGTCTCGCACACCCCACTCGACCATGGGGCCAGAAAGGGTACCCCAAATGGCTGTTATCAGGGCGACCGTGGCGATCGCCACCAAAACCAAGCCTCTGGTAGAGCGGAAAAGATAGTTAAGACGCGTTGCAACAGCTCGCATATGAAAAACTCCGTGTTAGAATTAAGGATGTGGACAGCATTACTCTTTTGCACCACCGCTAACCCCCCTGCAACAGCACTTTAGGCTACAACGAGAGCGCTTGAAGGCGTGGCAAGGGGGCCAGGAGTGGGCGAAAACTGTAGGGAAGTAATCTCCCTGCTGATTTACTCAGTTTCCTTGCCTTCCAGAAGTCTCTGCGTCGCGGGCAAGCATAGGATAATGAGCAGAATGGTGCTGATAATCGGCGCCGGTAAGAACATGGAAAATCGATGGACTTCAGAAACATTGTGGATGCCGAGGATATAGCCTCCGAGCATAGACATAATGGCGGCAAAAATACCTACGGGGACAGCCCATGATTTTCGTTTGAATGCGGCGAAAATGAAGATTGCCCAGGCGGCGGCTCCCCACCAGTTGACCTGCTGCAAAATGATATACATCCCATTCCAGAACGCCTTTGGCCCCATATCGAATGCTGTGGGCTTTTGGAAGGTGGCCTGGAACTTAGAAATTGGGGCGACACCATCGATGAATGTGAGCACATAGGCCAGGCCTGCTACGAAAGTGAGTGCTATGATTTTTTTATTCACATCACCGATCAAGAGCATGCCGAACCACATAACGGCAGCGAGGAGAAAGACGGCGATAGTCGGTGTCGACAGACCGCTGTCGGCAGCCGGGATCATGGGGAAGAAACCGGCCAGCAACAGAACGGTGGCAGCTACAGCACCCCAAAACCAGGCCCAGTCTTGTTTTTTAAGAAAGCCCCATAGGACGACAACTGAGAGGGCGCCGGCAGCGGTACCAAACCAGCCAAGCACGGCGTAGACGATGCGTACGGTATTGCTCTCTTCCCACTCCCCAGCATTGAAATGGGTGTGGATAACTGTGTTATAGGTCTCGGCCAGGAAATAGAGGGTGAGAATCCCTGCCACGATCCCTATAATTGAGAGAATGATACCGAGTTTGTGGTTGTTTTTCATTTGAAATCCTCCATCATTGTTTGGTTGAACAGGGCCAATCCTTACCCCTGAACACAGACTGCTAGAGACAGCATAGCGGCTGGAATTGGGCAGGCAGAGACGACGCTGGTTGGCTTAGCAGCGGCGAACAAGGGCAATTCAGGCATGAGTTCCTTACTTATAAAAATAGGTCAGGCTGTATTGTAGATTACAACCTGACCTATCTTTTGTATACGACTTTTGTCGTATAGATTTTCACGAATCGCCACGTTTTGATAATTTCTCCGGCTCGAGGAGGACAATTTCTTGTCGCCTCACTTTAATCATGCCCTCTTTTTCCAGCACCCGCAGGGCGCGGCTCAAGACATCCCGTACTGTCCCCAACCTCACTGCCATTTCATCGAAAGTCGTCCAGGCCTGGCGAGGGACAACCAGCTTTCCCTCCCGGAATCTGGCATTGCGAAGAAGCGTTCGTGCCACCCGCACCTCCACCCCACACAGGCTCATATCCTCGACCAAATCGATATAATACAGCACACGTTCCCCCATACGACGGGTCATGGCCATCGTCAGGTCGTGATGTTGACTCATCAGGCGGAGGAGATCCTCGGCAGGGATACTCCAAACATCAACGTCTTCCAGGGCGGTTACCGTGCCAGGATAAGGTGATTCGGTCAAAACCGCAATATCACCGAAGATTTCACCGGCATATAAGCACAACATGGCTTGCTCTCGCCCCTGGCACGACATACGCGTCGCCTTGACCCAGCCCTTCTCGATAAGATAAATCGAAGTCGCCGGCTCGCCTTCAACGTAAATAACCTGTCCGGCCTTGTAGTGACGCGGTATTGCCACAGCAGCAAGCTTTTTCTGAATTTCTGGCGTCAAGGTATCAAAATGTCGCACTCGAGCAAGCAGATCTTGGAAACGCTTCAGGCGTCTGGTGGATGTTGCTGAGATCGAGTACATAAGATTCAACTCCGCTTGGTTATATATTTCTGGTCAAGAACGATGGTGATATCAATAGCACCGTTTTATCTTCCCCCCTAGCTGCTTGATTCCCAGCTAATTCCCCGAAAGTACCCCACCGATCGTACCTTGAAGACGCTTCGGCAACAGAGAAAAAGCAGTACTTACTCATACCTTATTCTACACCAAAATAGCCGTTTTTGCCATTTGCCGAAGGCCATAAGAGCCCTGCTTCCAGTTGGCTTAGGTAACTCGCCATCATCTCTTATCCGACCAAGGACGAGCTCCTTCGGGTAGAAGAGAGCGCTGCCTCCGCCTTGAAATACGGCCATTTATTGGAAATGCATTGCTCGCCCTTCCCATTCATGTTATGATTCAGCCTCCCCATCCATTTTGGTTCTCTTCATTCGAGGGCATCATGCCTGTTTCACTTTCCCAACGTTTTCCCTTCAACCAACTGAAAACAGTGCGTGGGCGCCTGATTTTCGGGCTGCTCCCTGGCCTTGTGGCCCTGATCACTCTGTTGGTGATTGGTCTGTTGGCTACCGACATCCTCGTTCGTGCCAACAACCACCTCGCCGACACCGGTTGGGAACTGGCGGCTACACGCATGTTACAGTTTCGTTTGCAACAAACCCTGATTCCGCTCACCGATGCCCTTGCCCATCACGATCCTGACAGTGGTGTCAAGTTTTTGCAAATGGCCGATAACCTCGATCGTGTTTTTGATGAAGTACGTCCTCACTATGGGGAGACAGAGGAGCAGGTCCTCTTTGCTGAGATCGAAAAGGAATGGCGTCAGTTGCGGGCTGACGCTGAACGCTTATTGGCGGAGCCCTCTCCAGAGACTACAGCGCAAGGCGAGCTCGCTATTCGTACCACAACAGATTTCATATTTCAAAGACTGGAGTTACTCAATGATGCCGTATACGGTGAGATGCTCCGGACTGTGAGCAATAGCCAGACTGCCCACGACACGGCCAGCGCCCTCCTCATCGGCAGTACCCTGATTGCCTTCTTGCTAGGCGTGTTTTTCGTTTGGCTCTTTCCACATTACATCACCCGGCCCCTGGTTGATTTACGCGAAGGCGCAGCAAAAATCGGCAGTGGCGATTTGACTTATCGTCTCAAGTTGGATCGAAAGGACGAGATCGGTGAACTTGCCCACGAATTCAATCTCATGGCCGCGCGTTTGCGCGATAGCTATCAGCATCTTGAAGATCGTGTGGCCGAGCGCACGGAGCAGCTATGGGCACTTAACGAGGCCAGTCGCAGCGTGGTGGGAGAGCTCCATCTTGAGCGGGTCTTACAAACCATCGCCGATCTGGCGCGGAATTTGGGCGGCGCCCAGTATGCTGCCGTCCTTGTGCCCCGAAGAGAAGGAGATGCGCCTCCCCGTTTCATTGTTTCGCCATCAACCCTGGCTACCGACCGCTCAACTATGCCCTTTCCTTCGGGACGCGACCTCCTTGCCGTACTTTTGCAGACGACTAAACCCCTCCGGGCTAAGGATTTGTCCTCCCAACCCCTCATCAACGGCTTTCCCGTCGGGCATCCAGCCATGCAGAATTTTTTGGGAATTCCCATCCGGGTACACGGCCATACCATTGGGGGATTGTACCTTACCAACAAACCACAAAGCGCCTCTTTCACTGATGAGAATGAGCAAATTCTTTCGATGCTGGCTGCTTATGCCGGCATTGCCATCGAAAATGCACGGCTGTACAAAGAACTGAAGGAAATGAACGAAGTGCTGGAACGACGGGTGCGAGAACGAACTGCCGAGTTAGAAGCAGTCAGTGCCGAGCGTGCCCAATATGCTGTCACACTACGTCAGGTACTCAATCGCAACGTTCAGATTCAAGAAGCCGAGCGCCAACGCATTGCCAACGGCATTCACGACGGCGTCAGCCAGTGGTTGATGGGCGCGCTCTTCGAATTACAGGCTGCCAAAGTACGTCTGCCGCTGGATGCCGTCGAAGTGCAATATCATCTGCAGGCAGCACAGCAGGTGCTCAAGGATGTGAAGGAGGAGATGCGACGGGTTATCTATGATCTTCATCCACCGCTCCTGGAAAGCAACGGCCTTGTCACTGCTTTGAGGAACCATGTTCAGGAATTGGAGTCCCATTCCCATTTGACCATTCCTTTTGAAGTAGAAGGAGAGCCGGTGCGCCTGCCGTCGCTACAAGAACTGGCCCTTTTCCGCATCGGACAGGAGGCCCTCACCAATGTACTCAAACATGCTGGCAGTAAGGTGGCACAGGTACGCCTCTCTTTTTCCGATAAAAACGTAACGCTCCGCGTTGTCGATGAGGGTGAGGGATTTGCCGTCGATGCTCTGGCACAGGTGGGGCGGGCGCAGCTAGGCCTACTAAGCATGCAAGAACGTGCTGCCGCCGTGGGGGGCATCCTCGATATCGAATCCTCCTTTGGACAGGGGACTTGTGTACGCGTCACTGTACCCATCCAACAGGCTTTTCTTACCCCATCATCCCAACCCCCAGCCACCTCGGTCTGAACCATGTCTCCTCCGATTCGTGTTCTCATTGTCGATGATCATCCCATCGTACGTCAGGGTGTGCGCAGCCTCTTGGGTGCCTTTCCTGACATCGCCGTTGTGGGCGAGGCCGATTCACCCGTGACTGTAGAAGCACAAATCAATGCACGCTGCCCTGATGTGATTCTACTTGATGTGCGTCTAGGGCCTTACGATGGCATCCAGATTGCTCGGGATCTGCGCCGCACCCACCCTCAATGCCGCATCATCATCCTCACCACCTACGACGATGACGATTATCTCTTCGGTGCTTTAGAAGCGGGTGCCCATGCCTATCTGCTCAAAGATGTCTCCCTTGAGGAATTACCGGCATCAATTCGGGCCGTCCATGCTGGTAAGCGCTTGCTCAGTCCCTTGCTTATGAACAGAGTGCTGGCACAATTCCATCACCTCGCAGCAGAAAGAGTCGCCGAAGAATATGGTGTGAGCGCCGAAGAGCAGCAACTCTTGCTTTTTATGGCTGATGGTTTTACCAATCGTGAAATTGCAAAAGAGATGAACTATAGCGAAGCTACAGTCAAAAAGAAAGTGCAGGAATTGTTAGAAACGATGGGTGTGTCGAATCGAACCCAGGCTGTGGCACTGGCTATCAGGCGAGGACTGATTTGAGTAGGTAAGTTGGGGTAGAGGAGGGAGGTTGGGCCTTGCGGGGATGCTCATCAGCTCCGTTTTGATGAGAAAAATGAATATCTTAGCCACTTGATACCCGATTGTTAGCCGATCGGGTGTTCCTTTTCTAAGGAAACAAAGCTAGGATGAACGTAGGATGAGAAAGGAAGCTGCTATGATCACCACTTCGTCTTTGCCGTGAGGAACCCATGATGTCCCCGACTCCACCATCAGGCCGTAGCGATAGCGACAAGAATTTGGCCTACGCTGTCCTGGTATTGGAGCGCCAGCTTGAGGCCTACCAACGTTTACACGAAGAGGACATCGCCTCATTGCACGCCGCCTTGCAAGAGATCAAGGCCTGTCTCATCGATCAAGTGCAAACCGCCCCGATCGGCTCTCAATCAACCGAAAGTGGCGATCAAACTCAATTTCGTTCTTCTTAGGAGGAAGTCATGAACAAACGAACCATCATCGCTCTGGTTTTGGTCTTGTTGCTGGCCGCAGTGGTAACGACAGCCTGCGGCGGCAGTAAGCAAGCTGAGCCAACTCAGGCCCCGGCTCCTACACAAGCACCGGAAGCTACCACAGCACCTGAACCCACCCCAGTCCCTGAGCCCACCACAGCGCCCGAGCCCGAACTGGTGGGTGATTCGTTGGAGGGGGGGCGGTTGTACGACAAATGGTGGGAAGAGCTAGGTGTGGATGTTCCTGAAGGCGATCAGCCCCTCTGGGCGAGCCAGTCCAGCAACAAGCGCAGTGGCGGCGACACCTGGCGTTGTAAGGAATGTCACGGCTGGGATTATAAAGGTGTTGAAGGCGCTTATGGCAGTGGTTCCCACAAGACTGGTTTCCCCGGCGTCATGGCCGCAGCGCAAAAGGGTGCTGCCTATGTGCTGGGCGCGCTCAAAGGCGAAACCAACCCTGACCATGACTTCTCTTCCGTAATGAACGAGCAGGCACTCGTTGATCTCACACTCTTCCTGACCCAAGACCTGGTCGATGAGAGCCAATTCATTACCGCTGACAAGCAAGCAGCTCAAGGTGATGTCGCCATTGGCAAAGATCTCTTCCTGGAAAGCTGTTCCGACTGCCATGGCCCCGAGGGTCTGGCAATGAACTTCAAGAATGAAACAGAACCTGAGTATGTCGGTTCTCTCGCTAACGACAACCCCTGGGAGTTCTTCCACAAGATGCGCGTGGGCCAACCTGGTGAAGAGGACATGCCCCCGGCCATCGATTTGGGTTGGACTGAGGAAGAACAGGCTTCTGTTCTCGCCTTCGTCCAGACTCTGCCCTTGGCCAGTCCTATCAGCGAAGGTGGCGTACTCTATGACAAGTGGTGGAAAGCCATGGGAATCGATGCTCCCGAGGGTGATCAACCTCTGTGGGTATTGCAGAGCAGTAACAACCGTAGTGGTAGCGATACCTGGCGCTGTAAGGAATGCCACGGCTGGGATTACAAAGGCGTCGATGGTGTTTATGGCTCTGGTTCTCATAAGACCGGTTTCCCCGGTATTGTTGCTGCGGCCAGCAAGTCGCCTGAGGACATCGCTGCCTGGTTTGATGGTACAGCCAACCCCGACCATGACTTCTCCCCATACCTGGGCGAAGCACAGATTGCCATGTTGGTGGCCTTTATCCAGAACGGTCTTCACGATGTGTCACCCTACGTCAACGACGATAAGAGTGCCAACGGCGATTCCGCACAAGGGAAAATCATTTACACCAAAGATTGTAAACGCTGCCACGGCGAAGATGGCAAAGCGATCAATTTCGGTAGCGATTCCGATCCTGAATATGTCGGCACCGTTGCCAGTGACAATCCTTGGGAATTCTTCCATAAAGCCAGCTATGGTCAGCCTGGCGAGCACATGCCTTCAGGCATAAACCTTGACCTTAGCCTCGAAGACCTGGCCGACCTGCTCAGCTACGTCCAGGCATTGCCTGCCAAGTAATTACTGGGCCACTGTCCCCCTCTTTTTCACGGTAGATTTGTGGCGCCCCTTCGGGGGCGTCACGAGTCGAAACAGGAGCCAGGTATGAGAAAAATGATCCGGAATATTGTTCTGTTTCTTCCCTTCGTTCTGATCGCGCTGATCGCTTTATTGGCCTATTTTATCACTTCTAGCGCCGTGAGCGTGGAAACTGTTCACGCCCTTCCCGAATATGCCAGCCGTACGGAAGAATCCTGTTCCACCTGTCATGTCAACCCCGGTGGTGGCGGGCCGCGTACCTTGCGGGGCTTATTGTGGGCGGCGCAAGGAAAACCCGATCAGGTACCCGAATTAGCGGGTGTCTTGCTGGCTCCGGGCATCTCCGATGGGGCGGAACTTTGGGATATTGCCTGTTCCGCCTGCCACGGTTTGCAGGGAGAGGGGGGATTCGGGCTCACGATTGCCAAGAGTGGGCTTTCCGAGAATAAGATTCGTGCCGCCGTAAAACGAGGGCGGTTACGGAGCGGGATGCCCGCTTTCCAAGAGCAATTGAGTGAGGAGCAATTGGTGGCTCTCGTGTCCTTTGTCGTTGGAATTGCCAATGATGTCATCGAACCTCCACCCCCGGCCTATGCCTTGCCCCCGGCCGAGTTCATCTGCCAATCTCAGACTGCGCCTGTTTCGTGTGGAGGGAACTGATGGCCCAATTCACTCGTCGTCAATTTCTCAAACTTTCTGGCACTGCTGCTGGTGTGGCTGCAGTGGCCGGGGCCACGCCCGCGCTTCTAAAAAGGAATCCGAGCGTAGAGGCCGCTGCCTCTCAGTTTCAAACTTCGGGCGAGGACGTGATCGTCCCTACCGTCTGCTTGCTCTGCCCCAGTGGTTGCGGCATGCTGGCGCGAGTGGCGGATGGATATGTGGTGAAGATGGAAGGCAACCCAATGCATCCAATCAATCTGGGTGCCCTTTGTCCCAAAGGTCAGGCTGCCCCAGAGTTACTCTACAACCCTGATCGTCTGAAAGCGCCCCTGCAGCGCCAGGGTGAACGTGGCGCCGGTCAGTGGCAGGAAATCGGCTGGGATGAAGCCATTGCGGTCGTTGCCCAGCGTCTTAACGACTTAAGGGAAGCGGGCCGGCCGGAACAGGTGGCGCTGATGATGGGAGAAACCCGAGGTCAGCTTCGCTCTTTCTTTGAACGCTTCTTCCAGGCTGTAGGCTCTCCTAACGCGATTTCGCGGGATAGCCTCAACGTCGAAGGCGCCAAATTAGCGGCTTACTACACCCAGGGCATCTACAACTTCCCTTCCTACGATCTCGAAAACAGCAATTATATCCTCAGTTTTGGTGCTAACCTCCTGGAAGCAGGCCCTTGGGTGCAACGTACCATTGCCGGCTATGCCTTTATGCGACGGGGCCGCCCCACACGTGGAAAGGTCGTGATATTCGACCCTCGCCAGGGCGTTACCGGCTCCAAGGCTGATGAATGGATTCCCATCAAATCCGGTACCGATGCGGCTCTGGCGCTGGGCATTGCCCATGTCCTCATCAAAGCCGGTCTCATCGACTTCGAATTTGTGCACGAATACGGCTTTGGCTTCGAAGATTTCACCATCGACGGTGTCAAACACAAAGGGTTCAAGAACTTCGTTCTCGAAAACTATGACCCACGTAAAGTCGAAGAGGTGACGGGTGTGCCTGCTGCCACCATCTCCCGCCTTGCCGGTGAGTTTGCCAATAATCAACCAGGTGTGGCGATCCTGCCTGGCAAAGGTGGACTGCTCAACGGCAGTATCGGTGGCCTCTATGCGGGGATGGCCGTTCACATCCTCAATGCTCTCGTTGGCAATATCGACAAACGGGGCGGTGTGCAGACTCAGCGTTACATGCCCTGTACACCCTGGCCCGAGCTACCCCCGGATCCTCTGGCCGAGGCCGGCCGTCAACAAGAGCGTGTGGATGGCGCCGGTACTTTCTTCACCCTCGCCCGCCATGCCTTTCAGGCCGTAGCCGAACGCGTCCTCGCCGGCAACCCGCTCGATACACTCTTTCTCTACGATGCCAACCCTGTTTTTGAAGCCCCGGGCGGAGAACATTTTGTCGAAGCTTTCCAAGATATCTCATTCATTGTCTCCTTTTCATCTTTTCTGGATGAATCCGCCCAGTACGCTGATCTCATATTGCCAGAACCTTCCTTTTTGGAACGGTGGGAGGATGATCATATCGAAGGTTTGGGCTATCCCGGCATTGCCTTGCGCCAGCCGGTGATCGAGCCTCTCTACAACACCATGAACACCGCGGACTTCTTCCTCAAGGTGGCACAGGCCATGGGGGGTACTGTGGCCCAGGCTTTCCCCTGGACGAATTACGAAGAGGTGTTGCAATATCGCCTGCAAAACGTGGGTACCGACTGGGAGACACTGAAAGAGCTGGGGGTTTGGCTAACGCCCGCCTATTATTTCGCGCGTCGCGGCAGCAAGCGTTGGTTGCAGGAAGTGGTGGGAAGCGATCGACTCTCTGCTCCCCGAGATGGCCGATTCGATTTTTATGCTCGTGAGTTGGAATGTGCTCTCGAGGGTTTCGATAGCGAAACTTTGGCATCGATGGGTGTAGCAGCCTCAGCGACTACACTCTACCTTCCTCACTTCGAACCCCCAGTTTATGAGGCCACAGAAGCCGAATATCCTTTCCACCTCAATGTGATCACCCTCATGAGTCTGGGGCCTTTCAGCGCCGCCGCCAATATGCCCTCTCTCATGGAGATCAGTGGCATGACCGTGGGGGAGAGCTGGCGGGGTTGGGTAGAAATGAATCCAGAAACCGCACGGGAACTGCATCTGAACCAGGATGATGAGGTGATTGTCGAAAGTCCCTTTGCTCGCGTACGAACCCGGCTCAAGCTTGTGCCTGGTCTTCGCCCCGACACCATCAATATGCCGTACAACTTTGGTCACACGGCAGTGGGACGTTATGCCAAAGATAGGGGCGCCAACGGCCTCAGTCTCATGTCTGCTCGTAGTGAACCAGTCACTGGCTTGGCTGCCCTCACCAACACCCGTGTTCGTATCAAGCGAGCCTGAGGAGAACATATCAATGCCTAAATGGTCCATGGTTATCGATCTGGAAAAGTGCGTTGCCTGTCAAGGCTGCACCATCGCCTGCCGTTTCGAAAACAACACACCGGCTGTTTCGCCGGAACTGGCCTGGCAGGGGCGAGAGATGCGTTGGAACGATGTTTTTCCTATGCCTCATCAAGAAGAAGGTGAGTATCCGAATACGAAGAGCGCCTATCTTCCCCGCCCCTGTATGCACTGTGAAAACCCTCCCTGCATTAAAGTGTGTCCTGTACAAGCCACCTTTATCGACGAAGAGGGCCTGGTGCGCCAGAATTATGCCCGCTGCATTGGCTGTCGCTATTGTACGGTCGCCTGTCCTTATGGTGTGCGCTACTTCAACTGGCTTGCGCCAGAGTTCGATGCGACCCTGATCCAGCACCTCAATCCCGATAAAATCGAAGGTCCTGGCGATCTGGAAGGGCCGGCTGTGCGCCCCAAGGGCGTGGTGGAAAAATGTACTTACTGTGTTCATCGCCTGACAAAAGCTCGCGCCAGGGCTAAGGCCGAAAATCGGGATTTTCGTGCCGATGAATACGTTCCCGCCTGTGTTCAGACTTGCACCGGTAAAGCCCGTTATTTCGGTGATATCGATGATCCTGACAGCACCGTTTCCCAACTGGATAAAAGTGAACGGGCTTTCCGTCTGTTGGAAGAAGTCGGTACCTATCCCAAGACCATCTATCTCCAGGAAGGTAAATAAGCATGTTACGTATCAAAAGAGAGGATAGACAAGCCTTACTGGATCCCATGTTTCGGGCTGGGCGCGGTTTCTATCTGTTAATCGGGGTCCTGATTTTGATCATGGTTTGGGGACTGGTTATGTACATACGCCAGGTCGTCTTTGGTTTGGGGCTTACCGGCATGGATCGGCCTGCTTATTGGGGTCTGTACATGGTCAATTTCATTTTCTTCATCGGCATCAGCCATGCCGGCACCCTTATCTCGGCCATTTTACGTGTAACCCAGGCAGAATGGCGACGTCCCATCACTCGTATTGCCGAGGCAATCACTGCCTTTGCCCTAGTCGTTGGAACTCTACAGATTCTGTTCGATCTTGGGCGTCCCGATCGCTTGCTCTATCTTTTCCGCTTCGGTCGTCTGCAATCACCGTTATTATGGGATGCCGTCGCTGTGACGGCTTATTTCCTGGGCAGCCTTACCTATCTTTACCTGCCCATTATTCCCGATGCGGCACTATTGCGCGACAATCTGCCGGCAGGTGTACGCGCCTGGCGGCGCCGTCTTTACACGATAATGGCTTTAGGCTGGCGAGGCAACCGCACGCAGTGGTTGCGCCTGGAGAAGACGATTGCCGTGATGGCGGTATTGATCATCCCCGTCGCTGTATCGGTTCATACCGTCATCTCCTGGATTTTGGCCACGACGGTACAGCCCGGTTGGCATAGTACGGTGTTTGGGCCCTATTTTGTAGTGGGAGCCATTTTCTCGGGTATCGGCGCTCTCTTTATTGCCATGACGGCCGTTCGCCGCGTGATGCACCTCGAAGCTTATATCACCGAACGCCAGTACCGCAATCTCGGCTACATCTTTATCACCATGTCGGCCATCTGGTTCTATTTCACTTATGCCGAACACATGACCCTTGCTGCCGGCCAGCTAGAGGCAGAATTTCCGGTGTTGGCCAGTAAGTTGTGGGGACCCTTTAGCTTCTCCTTCTGGTCGATGGTTGTGATTATGGTCGTGGCCTTTGTCGTGCTGGTTTTCCCCCAATTAACGCCTTCTTCCTGGCAGAGATTGCGCGTATTTCGACCCCGTTTTGCCTTGAGTAGCGGCGTGGTCTCTCTTGCGGCCATTCTTCTTTTACAGATACCGCAAGCCCTGGGCGTTACTGCTGGCGTCTTGCCTGGCTTACCCACTACTGCCTTACGGCTTGTTGCCGGTACTTTTGGTATCGGAGCACTCCTGAGCATTCTGCCCTGGCTGAAAAGTCATATTGTCGATGCCATGGTGATTGCTTCTGGTTTCGTGGTGGTGGGGATGTGGCTGGAGCGCTGGAATATTGTCGTTCCAACCATGGTGCATCCTCGTTTGATGCCCGTTAGTTGGTACACTCCCACCCTAACAGAATGGTCATTATTTGCAGCTTCCGTGGCTCTGTTTGTCTTCCTATTCGTGATCTTTTTCAAACTTTTCCCTGCCGTATCGGTTTGGGAGGTACGAGAAGGTCGGGTTATCGATGATAGTCAGGCCAGTGCCCGCTCACCCATGCCCGAACCCTCTCTTCCCAGCGGCGGTATGCAGCCTGCTTTTGGTGATAACGAACCCACTTATTGACCTGCGGAGTTACTTTTATGAATTTTCCCCTGGATAATCCTTTTTATCAGTTTATCTACCAATTACTGAACACGGCCGGCATTGGTGGTCTCATCGTCGCTGCAGAAGCGTTTTTCATTATCATTGCTGTTGCCCTCAGCCTGCGCAGCATTGTGCTCGGTGCCCGTGCTGATGAGCTCGAAACTTACGCCTATCCCACACCGGCATTACACCAACATGGTCGAGATGACTAAGTGAGGGGTGGCAGCAATGCGGAAAAGTGCACAACGGCACGACGAAATTATGTCTCGAGCTCTGGTTCTGGATGCTTTGGCGCAGGCCTTGAGCGATCCCGCGATCATGGCCGGTGCCCCCACGAGCTCGCCGCTGGCCGAGGCTTTGAAGCAGGTCGCTCCATTTCTCGGTTCTGCAGCCTGCCGGCGTGCGCTGTTTGCTCTGGCTGAATTGCCATCCCTTGAAACAGAGGTTCTCCAACATCATTTCGAAGCGTTGATAACAGAAGCTCAAGGGCAACCTCTCCCGCTTTACGAATCGTTGGCCCTTAATGGTCGCCTTATGGGTGCGGCTGCTCAGGAAGTAGCACGTATTTATCGCCAGTATGGCCTGGAACCGGATGGTGAACTACCCGATGCAGCCAGTGTGGAACTGGCTTTTTTGGCGTTTCTCGTGGAAGCGGAAGCCGAGGCTCATCTTTTAGGTGCAACTGCAGAAGCACAACGGCTGCGTCAAGAGCAACACCAATTCCTCAATGAGCATGTGTTGGCCTGGTTACCGCTCGTAGGCCGGGCTCTGAGCAAGACCGGCGAGCCCCATTGGGTGATGTTAGGACATCTTTTGGAAGACTTTCTCAGAGAAGAGCAAGTGCGGGTTCTGGTCGATGATCGGGGTGAGAAAGTGGCCAGGGTACCTTTTATTGCCGAGGCAGAGAAGTGTGGTCTTTGTGGCTTCTGCGTGCAGATTTGCCCCCCGGCCGCTTTGTGGATTTCTGAGAATGCGGAAGTTACGGCGTTGCTACTGACGCCGGAACGCTGCCTTGACTGCGGCAAGTGCCTGCCCGTCTGTCCTGACCATGCTCTGCAAATGGTTCCCCGACCGGCGAACGTGGCCCCGACCGTGATTCTACGAGAATCGCCGCGAGCCCACTGTCCCCGATGTGGCGCTGCTACTGTCAGTCAGGTGGAATTGGATTTCGTATTGACGAGCATCGAGGCTGATGCCGGCATGCAATATCGCCTAAGCCTGTGTGGAAGTTGTAAGGGATTAGTTTAATCGGGTGAGGCGCGGGAGAAAGAGCAGTAATTCCTTAACCTGATTCGCTCTCTTCTGGCTGAGAGGTGTATACTCAGAGCGCTGTGCAATAGGTTATTTGCGAAATAATATTGCCTGGCAGAATTTTGTTGACCACTTTCAGGAGATGAACCATGTTCAATCAGGAAGATGTCGCAGAAATGCTCAGAGGGATCGAGAGACTCAATACGAGTATGGGGATCTTTGCGTTGCTCATTCCACTCATTTTTACCGTTGTCGTTCTGGGGTTGCTTTGGTATTGTTACAAGTCTCCTGGGCGTAAAAGAAGCAGTGCCCTGATGGCAGCTCTTGCTATCATTTATATCTTTTCGGGAGCAACAATTTACGCGGGGAAAAAGGAAATGGGAGATACCATGGCCTTGATGGGTGCCATTGCTCTGTGGTTTGTCGCCCTACTCCTGCTGTTGGATGCCTATTTTCATTGGACGGAGGTACGCTGGCCGGAGCGAAGAGATCTCAGGCTACTTTCCCTATTCTTGATGGCGGCTGGTATTTTTCTCTATCCGATCCTGGAAGTGGCGCTTGGATTTACCTGGCCCGGCATGGTGTTATTTGGTGCCGAATGCCCAACGACCATTTTTCTGATTGGACTGTTGATCGGTAGTATCCCCAAGGTGAACAAGCCCCTCTTCGTTATCGTTTCCCTCAATGCAATGGCTACCGGATTCTCCGTAGCGATGAATGGCGCCCCCTTTGATTATCTTTATGCTTTTGCCGGTGTTGCGGGCATGGCTATGATCATCAGATATTTTGCCGTAATTTTCTTACACCGCAGTGCCTAAACTGACAAAAATAGGGTACAGCCGCAGAGCGGCCATACCCATGGGAGGAGAAAGATGTGTGGGTTGGGGAGAGATATCGGGCCGGGAACGGCCTAAATCTGGACGAATTTGCTGGGTTTTGTGCCGCAAATGGGGCAGGGATCGCTAGGTTTGCCAAACTCGATGTAGCCGCAGACGGGACAGAGGTAGAATTCGGTTTCGCTGAGATCTTCGCCACGCAATGCTGCTTCTAGGGCCAGCTGATAAAGCTGGGCGTGCACCTCTTCGGCTTTTAC
This sequence comes from Chloroflexota bacterium, assembly GCA_013152695.1. The sequence continues at coordinate 20,005 of JAADFV010000257.1, forward strand.
GGCGTAGCCGAACATGCGCTTGGCAGGATGTCCCTCTGCCTGGGCCTGTTCGAGCATGGGGGGATACATTTCGGTGTATTCGTAGGTTTCACCATCGATCGCAGCCTGCAGGTTTTCTGCCAGGTTCCCAACGGCCTTCATGGCCTTGAGATGGCCTTCAGCATGAATCCGTTCTGCTTCGGCTGTGGTACGGAACAAGCGGGCAATATTGGGGAAACCTTCCCGTTCTGCTTGTTTGGCAAAAGCAAGGTATTTCTGATTGGCCTGGCTTTCGCCGGCGAACGCATCTTTGAGATTATCGTATGTATTAGGCATAAAGGCCTCCTTTTTACAATGAGTGGTGAGAATTCGTGAGATGCACTCTCTGTACAATAACAAAACGAGATAAGATTTGCAATGACATTGATCATAGCCCAACCATTGACCTCCTTCACACCAATCACTGAGATCATTTCCTTTTGCATGTCTTGCCTATTTTATTGTTTACACAACGTTCGTGGTATTGGCCCCTGAGCTAGAAATGTTCGTGGGAGCAGGAAGCAGGCGAGCGCAGGAATTGCTCGCCTGGCCCTGGGCTGATAAACCAGGACCAGGCGATGATTCAACAGATAGATTCTTGCAGCCACCAGAGAATGTGCGGTGCACTTCTGCCCTCAGCCAGGGAGAGAAACTGGCAAACGTTAGCAGCGGAAGGGGGTGACGGCATACCCGTCTCCGAGGTAGCTGTCGCTTCACTTGGAAATTGATACGCTTGAGCGGAGCTGGGTAGAGGCGTCGAAGGTGGCGGGTGTCGTGGCGTGGGATTGAGGTGAGGCGGTGGGGTGGGGGTTGACGTAGGCGTGGGCGTCGCCTCTGGTGTGGCAGTAGGCTGAGGGGTGGGCGTGGCCGCAAGCGTTGGTGGCGGAACCGGCGTAGGCAGGGGCGTCGAGGTGGCCTTGGGGATTGAGGTGGGGGTAGGCGTGGGTGTTGGCGGCGCCGGTGT
>JAADFV010000258.1 GCA_013152695.1 Chloroflexota bacterium
CTATTTCCTTGCTGGCACCCTGGCCCGAACTCCGCGCTCGCATCGACGATGTCCTTACGCGTGCAGGAGGGCGTGCTGGTCACATTTTCAACCTGGGACATGGCATCCTTCCCACCACTCCCCGAGACAATGTGCGGCGCCTTGTGGATTATGTGCACGAGCAGACGGTTACGGGAGTTGCTTCATGAGTGATCTGCCCATTGGCGTTTTGCTTATGGCTTACGGTGGCCCCAACAGCCTGGAGGATGTACCCGGCTATCTGGCGGACATCCGTCAGGGACGCCCCACGCCGCGACGTATCGTGAGGGAAATTAGCCGCCATTACGAGGCTATTGGCGGCCAGTCGCCCCTGCTGGCGCTCAGCCAGGAACAAATGGAGGCTGTCGCCGCTGCTCTGGACCCTCGCTATTTCCGCTGCTATCTGGGAATGCGCCACTGGTCACCCTGGATTGAGGATGTGGTGAGACAGATGGTAGCAGACGGGATCAAGCGTGCGATTGCCTTACCTCTCGTCCCGCATTACAGTCGCTGGAGCGTGGCAAAATACCATGCCAAAGTGACGGATGGGCTGGCCATGGCGCGTGGGAACATCGATTTTACCTTTATCGACAGTTACCACGATGCCCCCCAACTGATCGATGCCTTTGCTTCTCGTGTGAAAATGGGGCTGGAACAATGGCCCAAGGCGCAGCGAGAGCGCGTCCATGTCGTATTTAGCGCCCACAGCCTGCCCGTGCAAATTCTTGCGGCAGGCGATCCTTATGACCAGCAACTGCGGGAAACTGCACGTCTGGTAGCCGAGCGTGCCGGCCTTGTTGAAGCACAATGGTCGTGGAGTTACCAGTCGGCCGGGCGTAAGTCAGAACTCTGGCTAGGGCCCCAACTGGAGGACCATATCGCGGAGCTGGCTTCGCGCGGTATTCAAGATATTGTCAGTGTGCCGGTGGGATTTGTCAGTGACCATGTCGAGATTCTTTATGATATCGATATTCAGGCGCAAGCGGTAGCACGCCAACATGGTGTGCGCTTGGTCCGCCCACCCGCCCTGAATAGTGATCCACAGTTCATCGCAGCACTGGTTACGCTCATCCTTCGCTACGCTGCCCTCGCTACTGAAGATTTAGCAATGTCCTCCTTTCCCCTCCCTTCCATCCGCCCCAGTCGAAACTAACGAGACAATCAAAGGAACTGTTTGCCAAGGATTTGATCATGAACAAAATTACTACTTCCATCTCTCTATTTGCCGAAGCCAAGACACTTATGCCCGGTGGCGTGAGCTCACCGGTACGGGCTTTTCGTGCTGTCGGCGGCCAGCCCCTCTTCATCGATCGAGGAGAAGGTGCATTTTTATATGATGTCGACGGTAATCGCTACATCGACTATGTCCTTTCCTGGGGGCCGCTCATCCTGGGACATGCCCCTTCCGCAGTTGTAACAGCACTCCAGGAAGCGGCGGCGAAAGGTTCGAGCTTTGGTGCTCCCAGTCCTCTTGAGATTGAACTTGCCCGCTTGATTTGTTCCTTTATGCCAAATATCGAGATGGTGCGTTTTGTCAACTCCGGCACCGAAGCCGTGATGAGCGCCTTACGCCTGGCTCGTGCCTATACCAGCCGGAATAAGATCGTAAAATTTGTCGGCAATTACCACGGTCATGCCGACATGCTCCTGGTGAAAGCCGGTTCCGGCGTCGCCACTTTGGGATTACCCGATTCCCCCGGCGTTCCTCCTGCTACGGTGGCGGATACGTTGTTGGCAAATTTCAATGATCTCGATTCCGTTCAACAACTATTCGAAACACACAAAGGCCAGATCGCAGCCGTGATCGTGGAACCGGTGGCGGGGAACATGGGTATGATTCCTCCCCAGCCCGGTTTTCTGTCCGGCTTACGTGAGATCACCGCTGCTAGCAACGCTCTCCTCATCTTCGACGAAGTGATGACCGGTTTTCGCGTTCATCCCGGTGGAGCGCAGGCGCTTTATAATGTGCAACCCGATTTGACAACGCTTGGGAAGGTGATTGGAGGTGGTTTGCCGGTGGGGGCTTACGGTGGTCGCAAAGAAATTATGGAGCTGGTGGCGCCGGCCGGGCCTATGTATCAAGCCGGCACTCTTTCGGGTAATCCTCTGGCCATGACAGCCGGTATCACCACCCTTAAGCAATTACAAAGTCCTGAACCCTGGCAACACTTTGAGAAGATCGGCACACGGCTGTTGCAAGGATTGCAGGATGCCGCTCGTTCCGCCGGAGTGGAAATCGTGGGCCAGCGCCTGGGCAGTATGTTTGGTATGTTCTTCTCAGCGAAACCGGTCACGGATTGGGATTCGGCCAGTCAGGCAGACAGTCAGCGTTTTGCCGCCTATTTTCGCTCGATGCTCGCCCAGGGTGTCTACCTTGCTCCCTCACAATTCGAGTCTGGCTTTCTCTCGACCGCCCATGGCGAGACAGAGATCGAAGCGACGCTGGCAGCTGCTGAACAAGCATTTTCGGCCCTGTAAGGGGCGGCTGATTCCTTTCCACCCCTTTCCTCCCACCCGTTACATCTATGGCTACCCTACATCATATCGCCATTATTGGCGGCGGCATTGCCGGACTGAGTACCGCCTATTACCTGCAAAAACAGGCTCAGGCTGCCGATATTCCTCTACGCATCACCCTTCTCGAGTCCGGCGACCGTCTTGGGGGTAAGATTCGCACTGAACAGCATCAGGGCTTCATCATCGAGGGTGGTCCTGATAGCTTCATCACCCAAAAACCGGCTGTCCTGAAATTAGTACAGGAGCTGGGTGTGGGTGAGTACCTAATCCCTACCAATGAAGAAAACAAGGGCGTCTTCATTTTTCAGAACAACAGACTCATCCCTTTGCCCGAAGGCGTGATGTTAATCGTGCCAACTCGTATTCTCCCCTTTGCCCTCAGCCCTCTTTTTACCTGGCCCGGCAAGCTTCGTATGGGTCTGGATTTGTTCATTCCTCCCCGTCGTGATGACAGAGATGAAACCCTGGCTGATTTTATCCGTCGTCGTTTGGGCAACGAGGCCCTGGATCGTCTTGCCGAACCGATGATGGCCGGTATTTACAATGCCGAAGCCGAGCATCAAAGCATCATGGCTACTTTCCCCCGCTTTCGGGAGATCGAAAAAAAGTACGGTAGTCTGATTAGGGGTATGATTGCAGGACGCCGTCACCGCCCCACGGCTACCGTCAAGACGGGTACTCCCGCGCGCACCCTGTTTATGTCTATGCGCGCCGGTATTACCCAACTGGTTGATGCGCTGGTTGCTGCTACTGATGCTGACATACGGCTTAACTCTCGGGTGCAGCACATCGAGCGCTATTCTCAAGGCTACCGGCTCATCCTGAGCTCTCAAGAACATATTTGTGCCGATCAAGTCATCCTGGCGACGCCGGCCTACGCGGCCGCCGACATGTTGCAAACCTTGCGTTCTGATCTGGCTGCTTCTTTGCGGCGTATTCGGTACGTTAGCACCGGTACCATTTCCCTCCCCTTCCGTCGTACCGATATTGCCCATTCTCTCAAGGGCTTCGGTCTGGTCATTCCCCGCAGTGCTGGTCGCAGCATTAATGCTGTCACCTGGACATCCAGTAAATGGCCATACCGCGCCCCTGCCGATTCTGTGCTCTTACGAGTCTTTTTCGGTGGCTCCCGACATCCCGAGATCTTTGCTCTGCCCGACGACGAGCTGCTGGCCGTCGTCCGCGAAGACCTGCGGGTGATGATGGGAATTGAGGCAGAACCGCTCTTCAGCCGTATCTATCGCTGGCCCCAGGCATCGCCTCAGTACGATGTGGGACATCTCGACCGTATTGCTGCCCTGGCCGCCGCCTGTCCGGCCGGTATCCATCTCACTGGCAGTGCCTACGGAGGTGTGGGTTTGCCCGATTGTATTGCCCAGGGTGAAGCCACCGCTCGTCAAATCGTGGCAGCATGGACACAAAGTTAACTCTCTGATAGTACCTTGGAGCCATCTGAGGGCCAGGAGAGTCGGTAGCCGTTTTGCTGTTTAATCTTGACTTCGCATCTGCCGGGCTTGCACATGTTGCGGAGATGCGCCATAACAGCGAATGTCAGGAAAAAGAGCTGTTGGAGACTATTGAAAGCCCTTACGGGCATATCGAATGAGGGGGTAGTTAATAAAGGGGGTTTGTGGAGGTGTGGGGGTGTGCCCCCACCCTGCCCTCCCCCAACGCTCACTGCTTTCGCTTTTGAGGGAGGGTTGTCGCTGCTGGTGGTGGCAGTCACTGGGCAAGAATAGTGCATCTCATGAGACTGTATCCGGAGAGTCGGTG
>JAADFV010000259.1 GCA_013152695.1 Chloroflexota bacterium
CCATGGTGTGAGCGCTAATCAAGACCCCGCCCTTCTCGACTTCCTGCAAGAACAGGCGATTGGTATCGAAGCCAATCTCACCAGCAACGTCCAGACCAGCACCGTATCGGATTATGCCAAGCATCCTTTACGCGGTTGGTTGGATCGAGGGCTGCTGGCAACCATCAATACCGATGATCCCGGCATTAGCGCCATTGATTTGCCCTACGAATACAATATCGCGGCTCCGGCCGCGGGGCTCACCCCCAGCCATATTCACCAGGCCCAAAGCAATGCCCTTACGACGGCCTTCCTCAGTGAAGAGGAAAAGAAGTCCCTCCTGCCCCCACGCTGAAACGCAGGCGGGGGCAGGAATCGGTAGTCTGGGAGGGAAAACAACACAGGTGACGGCGCCGCGTACCAACCTATTGGACGCCGGCAGCAGCCAGTGCTTTGTCGATGGCCTCGAAAAAGACGTTAGCCGGTTGTGCGCCTTTGATCAGCTCGCCGTTCACAAAGAACATGGGGGTTGACTGGATGCCGCGGTCTCTCCCCTCTTTCAAACTACGGTTCACATCCACTCGAGTACGGCCACTGTCAAAGCAATCGTTAAAGGCACCCATGTCCAGGCCTACGGCCTTGGCGATTTCTTTTAAGTGATCTTTTGTGAACTGGCCCTGGTTTTCTCCTTGTTGGTTGGCAAAAACCGTATCATGGAAAGGCCAGAATAGGTTCTGTTCGCTGGCACAGTAAGCGGCAGCAGCAGCATCTACAGATTCATTACCGATAAAGGCAAAGGGATGAAAAACATAGCGCACGTTGGGGTTATCGCCATATTTATCAATCAGAAGGGGCAGGGTTTGGAGGGCGTGGCGGCCACAGTAAGGACACTGGAAATCACTGTATTCTTCGATGAGCACAGCGGCGCCTTCGGGGCCACCCCAGGCCATACCATCAGCACCGGGGGGTTGCTCGGTCGATACGGCAGCAAGAGCAAAGGGCTCGGGACGACTGCTCCAGTACATGAGGGCGATGATACCTACCATGCCCAGGATAAGAACACCAAGGGCAATGGTGCGTTGGCGACGCTGACGGGCAGCGCGTTCACGTCGTGCCGCCAGTCGTTGCTGGCGAGATGATTGGGTTTTAGTTTTTTTACTCATTGATAGAAGGGGTAGACGTGAGGGAGAGTGTGGATAGTCTGGGGGTAGCTTGGTTGCCTCTGCCAGAGGAGATGGTGGCATTAGCTAATTTGATGAGTTTTTTACAATATTCGCTGCAATAATTGCCTTCAAGTGTTCTATTGTACATGAGGTTTAGAATGATGCAAAGTCAAAGATAAATATCACCAGTGGCTCTGTACGCAGGGCCGTGAGTATCTCTGGCGTTCTTTCCTCTCAAGTGTTACCATTCCCCCAGACATCGCCTCAGCTCTTCTTGGAGAACAACATGGACATTCAGCGTCGTGCTCGTCGTCGCGGTCATCGTTCCCGCCTTCGCCAGGCATCATCTATCCCCACCTGGAATTTCGAACAACCACGCGTCAAACAAAATCCTCTCACCGTCCTGTCAGAAGAGGATATCCTGCAAATTCACGAAGCTTCGATGACCATCCTGGAAGAAATCGGCATTCGCTGGTTGGATGAAGAAACGCTGGATTTGTGGGAGAAGGCAGGGGCCAGGGTCGATCACAAGCAGAAGCACACCTGGCTGGACCGCGGCCTGGTGATGGAACTGGTCGCAAAAGCACCATCTTCCTTTACCTGGCGGGCGCGCAATCCCCAGCACAATTTGCACATCGGCGATAATGTCGTCACCTTTGCCGCTGCGTCGGGCATGGTCAATATCTCGGATTTGGAGGGAGGGAGGCGTCCCGGTACGGTTCGGGATTACGAAAACATTCTCAAGCTCACCCAGATGTGCGACATCATCCACTTGGAAGCGGCGGGCTGCGTGGCAATGCACGACGTTCCTGTCTGGGAACAACATTTACGCCGCGAGTTATTGGGTTATACGCTGACGGATAAGGCGAAGTGGACATTTATTCATGGTCGCCTCATCAGCCAGGATGTTTTACGTATGGCACGTATCATATTCGCTGATGATCTTACCTCCGGAGGGCCGGTTATCGGCGGAGTGGCTAATGTCAATAGTCCCCTGGTTTATGATAAACGGATGCTTGGGGGATTGATCACTATGGCGCGAGCGGGGCAAGTAGTCATAGTCACACCTTTCGTGTTGGCAGGAGCCATGAGTCCGATCACTCTGGCCGCGGCCGCGGCCCAGCAAAACGCCGAAGCTTTAGCCGGCATTGCCCTGACCCAGTTGGTGCGGCCCGGGGCGCCGGTGCTTTACGGCGCCTTTCTCACCAATGCCGACATGAAAACGGGGGGCCCTGCCTTTGGCTCGCCCGAGGCGGCGCTGGCCATTGCCATGGGTGCACAGATGGCACGTTTCTACCATCTGCCCCACCGCGGCAATGGCGCCCTGGCCTCGGCCAATATCACCGACGCTCAGGCGGCCTACGAATCTCTGTGGACGCTGTGGCCTTCCATCCTTTCTCATACCAACATCCTCATCCACGCCGCTGGCTGGCTCGAAGATGGACTCACCTTCTCCCTGGAAAAGTTCGTCATTGACGTGGAAAATCTGGGCATGATGCAACGCTTTTTGCAGGGCGTGACTGTCGATGAGGAAACGCTGGCTTTGGACAGCATTGCCGAAGTGGGGCCGGGTGGGCATCATTTTGGCACGGCCCACACCCAGGCGCGTTTCCACAATGCGCACTACGCACCCATCCTCACCGATCATCATAATTTCGGTACCTGGCAGGCTGCCGGTGCCACGGATGCGAGACAGCGAGCCTTGCCTATTTGGAAACAATGGCTCCAGGCTTACGAAGCACCGCCCCTCGATGCCACCGTACGCGAAGCACTGGAAAGCTACGTGGAAAAACGACGGCGCGAACTGGTCGGGAGCAAGTTGTATGAGGATGAGTAAGGATACCTGCGCTATAAACTAGAAGCAAGAATTGGCCTACTTGTTGGCGCTAAGCCCTTCTTGTGCTATTTCGCTAAGAATATCATCCAAACTTTTCTCTGCAAATAAAACATCTCGCTCTTGCGTATAATTGCCATAGCCGGCCGTAAACTGTCGCAAGAAACGAACAGCATCCACCACGCCTAGCTGTTGGTAAAGCAGGTGAATGGCGCGTTGGTTTATTTCAGTAAGAGGCTTGACTTCAATTATCACTTTCAATATTCTTTACCTCCCAAGTAATGCCTGCAATACCTGTACATCTCCTCGATCGAATACACCCAGACCGAGGGCCAGAACACCATACAATAGGGCTCCGAGGGGAATCGCCAGCCAGAGAGGAAGGGCGGGGAGGAAGAACAGAACCGTCCCCATGATGGCTGCGGCCAGGGCCGGACGCAACAGACAATGGCTGCCAAAGTTGAGGGAATAGTCCGCACTCGCTCGCCAGGCCAGCAGAGATCCCAGCCCATAGACAATCACCAAGCCCCAGGCCGCGCCCACCGATCCGATCGTCAATACCAGGACCGGTAAAAGCACCACGGCCAATGCCACCATAGCCGCCTCTGCTCGTACCGCTGCCCCAGGACGATTACCGGCCATGAGCGTGCGTGTCAATAAAATCTGGGCGAAATAGGCCAGCAGCGCCCAACTTAGCACGGCAAGAATGTCGGCGGCGGCGCTGTAGCTAGGGCGGTGATACAGCAGAGCAATGATTTTGGGCGCCAACACCGTCGTTCCCGCCGAGATCGGCAGGAGCACAACCAAACCATATTGCAGAGCCTTGCCTGTGGCTAGGGCAAAACGTTCCTGTGCCTGCACATAAAGCCGGGAAATGGCAGGATAGACGGCATCGGTAAAGGACAAGACCAGGGTCATCAACACCTTGATCAATTGAAATGCAGCATCATAAATGCCGGTGGCAGCCTCGCCCGCCACCACCGATAGCACCAGCACATCTAGCCGCTGTAAAAATGCGTCCAGGGCAGCCATACCGAAAAATTCGAAGGACTCTTGCAATAGGGCCTTAGCCGAGCTCAGCTCGATGTGTGGGCGACGAATATAGCCGAGGCGGACAGTGGAAATGACCACTGTAAGGGCGGCAAGGCCAATGCCGGCAATACGGATCGCGGCCAAGGCCATCACTCCACCGCCTGTTGAAAGCAACCATACGGCGACAACCAACTGCGCTACCGAGCTCAGCATTTCTGCGAAGACCAGGAACTGCATCTGTTCGTGCGCACGTAACAAGGCCCCTGCTACCGAGTAAAAGGTAAATAGGGGTAGAGCCA
>JAADFV010000260.1 GCA_013152695.1 Chloroflexota bacterium
AAGTCGGGACGCAATGAGGGGATAGGTGCAGGGGCAGTGGTTGACATAAGCGAAATGTTGATCGAGAATGGTAGGGTGGGATGGAGAGAGGCAGGGGTCAGATGATCGTCAGGATGACGCTGATCTGAAAAAAGGAACAAGGTGACAAGGGAAAAAGGAAAAAGGGAGGCGGCTCCTTTTGTAAACCGGGAAACCAGAAAACCGGGAAACCGGGGCTTGGCGCCCTGGTTTACGGGTTTACTGGTTTCCTGGTCTACAGTTTCATCAGACAACTTGTCACGTTTCACGAGCCTGATAACCCACAGCGACGTTGGTGCCGATTTTCATCGGTATCGGCGGGCTGCCGCCCGTGGTGCCTGCTTCAAACCCGGAGATGTTCTTCGCTGATAAGGCGTTCGAGAAAGCCGCCGATGAGCTCGGTCATGGTGTCCACCTCCAGAAGGAAGGCATCATGGCCCCAGCTGCTTTCGATGTCAAGATAAGTCGCGTCACAACCGGCGCCGGTCAAGGCACTGATCAGCTCTTTGCTGTGATAGCTGGGATAGAGCCAATCACTGGTAAAGCTGACGACCAGGAATTTGATGTGGGTGGAGCGGTTGAAGGCATTGGTCAGAGAGCCATGTTGGGCAGCAAGATCAAAGTAATCCAGAGCCTTGGTCACATAAAGATAGCTGTTGGCATCGAAGCGTTCGGTGAATTTGTGGCCATTGTACTTCAAATAGCTTTCGACTTCGAATTCGGTCTGAAACTCATAGCCATACTTTTCCCGGCCGCGCAATCTGCGCCCGAATTTCTGCTGCATAGAGGCTTCGCTTAGATAGGTGATGTGGCCCACCATGCGAGCTACGGCAAGTCCGGCATCAGGTTTGTGGGGTTGGTTGTAATAATTTCCGCCATTCCAGGCTGGGTCGGCATAAATGGCCTGCCGCCCTACTTCGCTAAAGGCGATGAGCATGGGGCTATGACGTGCGGTCGTGGCAATGGGGAGGGCGGCACGTAAACGCTGGGGATGGTTCGCCGCCCATTCCAAGGCCTGCATCCCCCCCATCGAGCCCCCGGCTACGGCCAGGAGTTTATCGATGCCCAGGTGGTCGATAAGTTTGATCTGCGCCCGTACCATGTCGCCAATGGTGACTACAGGAAAACGCAAGCCGTAAGGCTTTCCGGTGGCGGGATTGATGCTGGCCGGACCGGTAGAGCCGTAACAACTGCCGATGACATTGCTACAGATCACGAAAAAGCGGTTCGTATCGAAGGCTTTCCCCGGCCCAATGCATGTATCCCACCACCCCGGTGACGGATCATCGGGGTGGTGGTAACCGGCGGCGTGCGCGCTGCCACTGAGGGCGTGAAGAACAAGAATGGCGTTGCTGCGATCGGCATTGAGCTGGCCGTAGGTTTCGTACTCGAGAGTCACAGGAGCCAACTGGGCGCCACTTTCGAGCAGGAAGGCTTCTTCTTGAGCAAATGTGAAGGTCTGGGGCTTAACGATGCCGACGGATTTTGAATCTATCATGGCTAGGGGGAGGAAGGGCGTGAGGGATGGATCAGGAGGCTTTGTGTAGGGCTTGTTCCAGGTCCCAGAGGATGTCTTCGATGTCTTCGATACCAATGCTGAGGCGGATGAAATCGGGGGTGACGCCGGCAGCAAGAAGTTCACTTTCACTTAGCTGACTATGGGTAGTGCTGGCGGGGTGAATGGCCAGGCTTTTTGCATCACCCACATTGGCGAGATGGCTGAAAAGCTGCAAGCTGTTGATAAAGTCCTCTCCGGCAGCTCGTCCGCCCTTGATACCAAACCCCAGAATCGCTCCTGCGCCCAGAGGAAGGTATTTTTGGGCGAGTTCGTAATCGGGATGGCTGGGTAAGCCCGGATATTTGACCCAGCTAACGGCAGGATGAGCCTCAAGGAACGTGGCAACGCGTTGGGCATTGCTGACATGCCGTTCCATGCGCAGGCTCAGGGTCTCGATACCTTGCAGCGTGGTCCAGCTATTGAAGGGTGCCTGGCAGGCGCCAATGTTACGCATGACCTGGACCCGCGCTTTGGTGATGAAGGGGGGTAGTCCCGCCTCTCCCAGGTCGGCAAAGACAAGGCCGTGGTATGAGGGATCAGGGGTAGTGAAGTTATCGAAGCGCCCGCTATGCCAGTCAAAATTACCGCCATCGACAATGATGCCGCCGATAGTGGTGCCGTGACCACCCAGGAATTTGGTGGTGGAGTGGGTAACGATGTTGGCACCATGCTCGATAGGACGGCAAAGGTACGGGGAGGCAAAGGTGTTGTCGATCATGAGGGGGATGTTATGGGCTCGCGCGATCTCAGAGACTTCATCAAAGGGAAAAACGGTGATATCGGGATTACCTAGAGTCTCGCCGTAAATAATCTTGGTGTTGGGGCGGATGGCGGCAGCAAAGGCCTCGGGATTGCTGGGATCGACGAAGGTGGCCGTGATGCCCAAGCGGGGAAAGGTGTGTCGGAACTGGTTGTAGGTGCCACCGTAGAGACGGCTGCTGGCGACAATATGATCACCGGCCTCACACAGGGTAAGAATGGCCAGGGCCTGGGCGGCGTGACCACTGCTGGCGGCCAGGGCACCCACACCACCTTCCAGGGCGGCCAGGCGCTGTTCCAGCACGTCAGTGGTGGGATTCATGATACGCGTGTAGATATTTCCCAGCTCTTTCAAGGCGAAGAGATTGGCGGCATGTTCGGTGTCACGGAAGGTGTAACTGGTTGTCTGGTAAAGAGGAACGGCGCGGCTACCCGTTGTTGGGTCTGATTTGAAGCCGGCGTGGAGCTGTTGTGTACTGAATCCGAAGATACGTTCCTGTTTGGTTGGGCTAGTCATGTGAGATGTTCTCCTGATGATGTTAGGGTCGTGTGTGGGGTAAAAATAAAAATCCTCTCGCTAGAAGCTGAGAGGAGAATAGAGTTTGCCCGCAATGTCAACAAAAAATCCCCAAAATGGGGATGAGAAGGTTGTGCTTGAGCCATGTTCCTCTCATCTTCCAGAAAACTCTGCCGGAATTGGCACCCTGCCGCTCCTTCAGCATCGTTGCTGCGCTTGCCGGGTTGCCGAGGTTTCATAGGGCCGGTCCCTCCACCTCTCTGGATAAGAGTGATGTATTTGACTTGTATGAGCGACAAGGATAAACGAGCTTAGAGGATTTGTCAAATCGACTTACGTGGGTGAGATTGTATCCGTTTAGTCGGTGGTGCATGAAGATTTTGCTGACTGAAGTGCGCCGCACTTTGTCCGCGCCGACTAAATTGATACAGTGTCTACATGGGCGTGCCAGGCCACCGAAATATGCACATGGCGATTGAAGATGGCTTTATCCACATGAAAACCGAAGTCTTCGCCACAAATCTCGATGGTGATGACTTCCGCTTTGCAACCGTCCCTGCAGATATGCGCCGGTTGTCGGCACTCAACATTTGTGATACTATCGCCCTACAACCGAGTTGACAGGTTGGCTCTTTTTCAGTTTTTGCCGCGCCATTGGCTGTGGCAAGGGGGTAAAATTTATGAGCAAGGTTGATTTCAAGAAAAAGTGGCGTCATCTTTACAATCCTTCGGCCAAGAAAATTTCTGTCGTGGAGGTGCCTCCTCTAAATTTTCTCATGATCGATGGAGCCGGCGATCCCAACACCTCTCCCCAATACCAACAGGCCTTAGAAGCACTCTTTTCGCTTTCTTACACCATCAAATTCAGGATCAAGAAAACTACTGGAGATGATTACACGGTGATGCCGTTGGAGGGATTGTGGTGGACGGAAGACCCCGGCCAGTTCAGTGTAGATCACAAGGATCAATGGCAGTGGACATCGATGATGATGCAACCAGAATTCATCACGCCGGAGATTGTAACAGAGGCCATAACCGAAGTGAGACGAAAAAAGAACCTGGCCGCCCTGGATAAGGTGAGATTTGAGCCCTACCACGAAGGATTATCGGCCCAAATCATGCACATCGGGCCCTACGCCGCAGAGGCGCCCACCATCGCCCGCCTGCACCAATTTATCCGGGAAAATGGCTACGAACTGAGGGGAAAACACCACGAAATCTATCTCAGCGATCCCCGCAGAACTCGTCCAGAAAGGCTGAAAACCGTCATTCGTCAGCCCATTCAAGAGCGCCCCAGCGAGAGCTAAAAGCCGCCCGGCTACAAAACGGCGCTTTCTCAAAGGGGGGGTGGATGAGGAGCGCCGCATCACGGATGCGGCTGACGCGCCCTGGCGGCGGATTTTTGCAGAAATGCATTGGGCACAATACTTGTGGATAGACCACGTTC
>JAADFV010000261.1 GCA_013152695.1 Chloroflexota bacterium
TGGAAGGCGACCGTGTAACCGGCGTCAGGGCGGGTGAAGATGAGTTGGCAGCCGATGTGGTCGTTGTTGCCGAAGGCACGCGTTCACAGTTACTGAAAAAAGCCGGACTGCGCGACGATTTCCACGCCAAAGATGTCTCACTCGGCGTCAAAGAAGTGATCAAACTCCCCGTAGAAACAATCACAGATCGCTTCCAGTGCGCCTCCAGCGAAGAAGGGGCGGCCTATACCTTGGTCGGGCACACTGGCGGCATCGAGGGTGGTGGCTTTTTGTACACCAACAAAGACACCCTCTCGCTCGGTGTTGTGGTAAAAATCAATTCCCTTTATGCCAGCAAACGCCAGCCCCACGAAGTCCTGGACCTATTCAAGTCTCATCCCTTCATTGCTCGCCTGATCCGAGGTGGTGAAGTGGTCGAGTACTCGGCGCAGGCAGTCCACCGCGGCGGATTCCACTTGATCCCGCAACTTTACGGCAATGGCTATGTCGTTGCCGGTAGCGCCGCCCGTTTATTGCTGAATAATGTCATGACGATGCGTGGGATGGACGTGGCCGTGGCCTCTGCCGCCGCTGCTGCCAAAGCAATCATCGCTGCCAAAGAAAAAGGAGATTTCTCCGCAGCAAACCTGGCCGCTTACGAACAGTACTTCAAGCAAACATCTGTCTATCAAGACATGGCCACGTTCAAGAATACTTATCCTCTCCTGGAAAACAAACGCTTGTTCAACGTTTATCCCAATTTAGCATGTTCGATCATGGAAGATATGTTCTCGGTGAGCACTGAACCCGCCCCCAAACTATTCCAGTCCTTGCGTAAGAATATACGTGGTCAAATCTCATGGCTAGACATGCTCAAAGACATGGTTCAAATTGGTAGAGGAATTGTCCTATGACTGTGCAAAAACTGAACCTGGACGCCCGTTTGGGCTTAGACAAATACGAAATCGATGAAGGAAACAGTCATATCACTGTTGACCAGGCCCTCTGCCAAACCTGCCAGCCCAAACCCTGCCTGACGGTGTGCCCGGCCGAAGTCTATAAGCTGGTCGATAGCCAAATCGCTGTTCGCTACGAAAACTGTCTGGAATGTGGCACCTGTACGATTGCCTGCGAAACCGGCGGCAAAGGCAGCATCGACTGGCAGCCACCGCAAGGTGGATTTGGAATTATTTTCCGTTACGGATGAAGATGAATCATTGTGACTATGTAGATCATTCCAAACGCTACCTTATTGTAGACCAGAAAAACGGTAGACCGGGCCGAGTCAGATCGGCGTACTCCCGTCCTGGTTTTCCCGATTTACGGATCGAGCGGTTTACAAAAAATGGCTGAGTAGTCGTTTCCGAGCATTTCGGGACAATGCCTGAAGTACCTGTATAGTCACAAACTATTTATGCAAACGAGGTAGAACCAATGAAAATTGTTGCCTGTATCAAATACTCGCTTGATACGTCGGAGATTAAAGTCAACCCGACGTCCAAGCAGCTACTACTAGAAGATGTTCCCAAGCACGTGGGTAATATCGATAAAAATATCCTGGAAACAGCCGTTAGTCTCAAAGAACAGTATGGCGGAACCGCCCATGCCATTACATTTGGCCCAGCCAGTGCTCAAAACAGTTTTCGTGAAGCAATGGCATTTGGACTGGAAGACGTCACCCTGATCGAAGACCCCTTTGATGGTGCGGGCGGGCCTGCTCTCACGGCAAAGGTGCTGGCCGAAGCAATTAACAAAATGGGCGATGTCGACTTGATTGTCTGTGGCGAAGTGAGCGACGACGGCTTTACCTATCAAGTCCCGCCTCGCCTGGCCGAACGTTTAGGTCTCCCCCTCCTGTCCTTTGTTCGCAAAATCGATATCGAAGAGGGACAGATTGTCGCGGACCGGGACCTCGGTGAAAGCGCGCAAACCGTCAAAGCTCCTCTCCCCGTCGTCATCAGTGTTACCGAAGAAACAAATACTCCCCGACGACCAACACTGATGGATGCCCTCAAGGCCAAGAAAAAACCAGTACATCTCTGGCAAATCGATAGTGATTTGGGCTTGTCCAAAGATGAATTGGCTCAGCAAATTCTGCTGGAACAAGTCGGTCTGCAGGGTGTGGTAATCGACCGCAAACAAGTACTCTTGAAGGGTGACAGTCCCGCCGACGTGGCCAATCAATTGATCGACCGCTTGATAGAAGAAAACATCCTCATGGAAAGGAGCGCCTGATGTCTGCACAAGGTGGAATTTTAGTATTTTCTGAAAACGAAGACTTAGCCCGCGAATTATTGAGTAAAGCCAGACAGGTAGCTGACGCCCAGGGACTGAGCGTATCGCTGGCTGTGCTGGGCGAATCTGTGCCGCCAGAAGCAGCAAAATATGCCCAGTGGAACGTGGATACAGTTTGTGCCGTCCAAAATCCGTCCCTGAAGGATTTCAATCCCGAAGCCTACACCACGGCCTTGGCGGGCGTCATCGACACGATTAAACCTGACCTGGTTCTCATAGGTGCGAGCAAGTTCGGCATAGAGGTTTCGGCTCGTCTCGCAGAGCGACTCAATGCTGGCTGTGCATCCTGGTGCGTCGATTTCGAACTTGACCCAGAAAACAAAGTCGTAACGACACAGTGCATGGTATACAGCGGTCAGGGCATAAAGACTTACAAGATTCAGACGCAACCTGCTCTGGCTACCGTTTCTGCCGGTGTGTTCGAAGCTGTCGATGGTGCAGAGCGCGACGTAACCATCCTGCCTATCGACGTCGAAATCGCCCCTCCCCGCATGACAGTCATCGAAAACAAGGAAAAAATGGCCGCGGGCAGACGCCTGGAAGATGCTCCCGTCATCGTGGACGTGGGCATGGGCGTAAAAGAGCGCTCCGACCTGGCTATGATGGAGGAGCTGGCTGGCCTGTTGCAAGGCCAGGTCGCCTGCAGCCGACCGGTGTCCTCTGACCGCGACTGGTTCCCAGAATGGCTGGGACTTTCTGGAGCGCAGTTATCCCCGGATCTGTGTATCACCGTCGGCATCTCCGGTGCCATTCAACACATGATCGGTATCCGTGACTCCAAGATCATCGTGGCCGTCAACAACGACGAGAATTCAGCCATCCTCATGCAATCTGATTATGGCGTGAATATGGACTTGTACGAGTTTATCCCCGCGCTGATCGAGGCTCTCAAAGCCCGCTCGATCAGCCTCGCTCAAAGCTAGAAAAACCTTTTCCTAATCCTAAAATAACTCACAGGAGGATGTATCCAATGGCAAAAAAACGAGTAGGCATCATTGGCGGTGGGATCATCGGCACATCTATCGGCTACTTCTTGAGCCAATATGAAGATGCTGATGTGACCATTTTTGAGAAAAACACCATCGGCTCTGGCACTACCGCTAAATCTGCTGCCACACACTGTCTCATCGACGACTCAGTCGACCATGAATTTTGGTCTGTGCGCCTCTTCGGCTTCAAATTCTACACCGGCCTGGAAGAGAAAGAACCAGGATCAACGGGCTTCGAAAAAACCGGCACCCTGACCGTCGCCCCTTACGACGAATACGAGAACTACGTCCTACAAGCCGTCGATCTCACCGTCGCCTCCGGTTATCATGCCGAATATTGGCGAGATCCGGCGAAAATCCGGGAAATCATCCCTGACTTGAACCTGGATGGTGTACTCGGCGCCGGTTATTGCCCGGATGATGGCTTTTTCGATGCCACTAAAATCTCCAATACCCTCGCCAGCTATGCCCGTAAGCATGGGGCCCAGGTGATGATTGGCACTGAGGTTTTGGACATCAACATGAAAGACAACAAGGTCACCGGTGTCGACACCAACAAAGGCCACTTCGACCTGGACGTGCTGGTGGATGCCTCCGGCCCCTGGACCCGCTTTATCAGCCGCAAAGTTGGGCTGGAAGTTCCCATCTGGCATACCAAGGCCGAAGTCTTCATCCTCACCCCCAGCGAAAACCTCGGCTATCCCTTCCCTGTCCTCAAGTACCCCCGCTTCTATGCCCGCAAGGACAAAGATTCAGTATTCATTTGCAAAGCTCACCTCACCATGGATCTGACTAATCCCGAGCATGCCGGTATTTGGGACCCTGACAAACTGCCGATGACCGGTGGCACAGACCCCTACTTCTGGGACTTCCTCACGGATGAGCTGATGGAGCATTATCCCCGTCTCCTGGAGTCCTCGGTGACCAATGATTGGGTAGGCTACCGGGCCGAGCCCCCTGACTTTTTGCCGATCTTAGGCGATACGCCCGTCGAGGGCTACATGCTGGCCATCGGCGCCGGCGGTAACGG
>JAADFV010000262.1 GCA_013152695.1 Chloroflexota bacterium
AGCGTATAGCCCTGATAACCATTTTCGGCGTTTTCCCACAAGGTACCGTCATTGGCTTGCGTAGGCCGCCTGTCTAAGAGTGCCCGCACGCCAGAAATACCGCTGGCATCATTGGGCGCGTCCCAGCTCAGATCGAAGCGATTTTGATTGGTCCAGCCCGCTGGAGTTACAGCGACGTTCTGCAAGGCCGGTGGTGCTGTGGTATCAAGGTAGAGTGTTTGGGTAGCGGCGTTGTGATAGTTGCTATTGCCGGCCTTGTCGCCTAGCCAGAGCCAGACGGTGTGAGCACCGTCACCGCTGACGCCAATGTTGCTGATCTGTTCGAGAGCATCTCCTTCTACCCAAACACCGTCATCATTCCGTTTAGGCGCGGTATCCAGTTTGTACCAGGCGCCGCTAATACCGGAAGCATCCGCCGGATTGCTCCACTTGAGGGTGAAGGAGTTGCTGGCGCTCCAGCTCGCAGGTTGCGCCTGGAGGTCGCTGGGTGCCGCAGGTGCCACGGTGTCGAGGCTGACAGGGTAGGCGGGGCTGCTGTGGGAGGTACCACCACTATCGACGATACGGAACTGGATGAAATTGAGACCATCAGCAAAAGGCAGCCCTGTGACGGTAAGTCGCCGTGTCGTTGAGATGCTGCTACTGGACTCGATATTGCTTGTTTGCCAATCCGACCAGTCAGCAGCACCGCTAATAAGATATTGGTAAGAAGCATCTGCGCTCAAACCGTCGGCATCTTGCACGGTGATGGACACAGTCGAAGGTGTCGTGTTGATCCACTGACCCACAGCCGGTGTCATATCGCTCCATGTCGCCTCGGCCGCAGGCACTAAGGCCAGGATGAGAGTTGGAAGGCTGAGGAAGAGAGCCGTAAGGCTCAAGGCCAGGAGAAGGCGTCGCAGAGGGTGAAATAAGCGCATAATCGGAGTTGTAAACAAAGGAGAAGGAGTTATCGAGCGGGAGCATGACCTACGAATCAACAGTTCATTTTCGCGTCCGGCTCGATCGATGATCAGGTGGATTGAACATTATTTGTTAGCAGGTGGTTCACGCCTCAGCTCCCCCAGAAAATATGGGATACAATAGTCATAAGCGGCAGCCAATCTCGCCCGTGATGCCGGTCAATCTGATTCGAAGCGATACCCCACCCCACGGATGGTGACCAGGCGCTGGGGGTGGTCGGGGTCTTCTTCGATTTTGGTGCGCAAGCGGCGCACATAGACGGCAATTTGATTGGGATAGCCGCCGTAGTTGGTTCCCCACACGCTGTCAAGAAGTTGGTCATGGGTAAGAACCCGGCCGGCATTGCGCATGACGCAATGGAGAAGACGGCATTCGATGGGGGTGAGCTCAACGGTACGGCCATTGGGAAGTTCGGCGCGATTGGTGAGCGGATCGAGACGAATTCCGCCCGCTTCGATACGATCGGAGGCATCGCCCAGGGCGTAGGCTTCGGTACGGCGTAGCACCGCTTTCACGCGTGCTAGCAGTTCAGAAGGCTCGAAGGGTTTCGCCAAATAATCGTCTGCCCCGATTTCCAGGCCCGCCACCCGATCTGCGGTTTCGCCCTTGGCCGAGAGAAAGATGACGGGAATGGGGTCACGCGCCCGAATTTGGCGCAGTGTTTCAAAGCCGTCTAACCCGGGCATCATCACATCGAGGAGAACCAGATCCGGCTTTTCTCGCTCCAACAGGAGCAGGGCGTCGCGGCCATTGCTGGCAGCCAAGACCTCATAGCCTTCCTCCCGCAGAAGAAAGGCTGTCATTTTTACACTCGGTGGGTCGTCATCAACTACAAGAATACGCATATGCTCGTGGGAGGTCTCGACAGGATGTGCCTGATCCCCGGCAGCGGCATTATACCACCGCGCCATGCTGCGAGCAAGGGCGTGCGGGACTGAAGGGGGGGTATCGTGGGGGGAGCGTGGGGGCATAATCATGGTTGCAGAAGCAAAGGCCAGTAGTGAGAACGATTGGTGGGACTAAAGCCGATTTCGATTTGGAAGAGGGTATTGGCCTGGACAAGGGCAGGGGCGGGGAGTGGGACAGAGCTAACAAGTCCTGCTGGTGGTGTCAACCAGAGGCGATAGTTGCCGGGAGGGAAGTGGCGGAACCAGGCTTCACCATTTTCGTCTGATTGGGTGATGGCGCGAGCAGCGCCACGCTCATCACGGAGGATGACGGTAATGCCGCTAAGACGTGTATCGCCATTGTCGAAATGGCCGTTCTCGTTTTCATCGCGGAAGAGAATAAGCTGAATGTCACCTGTGCTGGGCGTGGGAATGGGTGTGGCGGTTGGGATTGGTGTGGCCGTAGGGGTTTGCGTGGCTGTGGCTGTGGCGGTAGCAGTAGGTGTAGGCGTTGCCGTGGGAGATGCTGTTGGGGTGGGAGTGAAGGTGGCGGTAGCAGTGGGAGTCGCTGTGGGGATGGGATTGGGATTTTGCCATTGCCAGATACCTCCGGCATCCCCCACAACCCAGGCACGGTTGGATAGGGGGAAGGATACGGCATTGAGATCGAAGCCTGTACCTAAGTCGTCCTCTTGCCAGTGTTGACCACCATCAGTTGTCAACAAGGCCAGCCCCCCTGGCCCGACGGCCCAACCAAGATCCTTATCATTGAACGCAACGCCGCGCAGAGTTTGTTGTTTGTTTCTGGCCTGTAGCTCCCAATTTTGGCCACCATTGCTGGTGTGGAGGATGATGCCTTGCTCGCCGACCGCCCAGCCCTGCTGATCATCCAGAAAATAAAGGTCATAAAGGGCGGAAGTGGCGCCGATTGTCTGGATTTGCCAGGAGACACCGCCATCGTTGGTGTGTAAGATGACGCCGTTTTCGCCCGCGGCCCAGCCGTTCAAGGGGTCGACAAAGGCAAGGGCGTAGATGGTCGGTTGGCCGGGCAGCAAGCTCAGGCTCCAGTCCCCGGTGACGTACCGATAAAGAACACCATCTTCACCCGCAGCCCAGCCGTGTTGGCGATCGGTGAAAGTGAGGGCATAGAAGTTGGTAGGCTGGAGGAGGGTGGGGCCTTGCCAGGTGGCACCGCCATTATCGGTACGGCGCAAAAGGCCATGATCCCCGGCAATCCAACCTTGGCGATTATCGAAAAAGTGGAGGGTGCGGATGGATTGGGAAAGGCCTGTGTAGATTTGTACCCAGTCGAGTCCTCCCACAGTCGTGAAGAGTAGGGTGCCATTGTCGCCTGCAGCTAGACCCGTTTGCTCGTCGAGCATTTGCACGGCCTGGAGGTTGGCGCTGGTGTGGCTGGTCTGGGGCGCCCAGTCGCCAATAGCGTTAGGCGTTAGCGCCAGGCCAAGGCCGACCAGTACTGTAGCATTCAAAAAGAGAAGGAGTAGGATGGGAATGAATCGGCGCATGGGAAGCAAGGATGTCAATGCTGAATGAGGGGAAGATAGTGCTGTTGCTCGAGATGCACAGTGCACTGGAGTTGCAAGGTAAAGGGGCCGGACGCACCTTGATAGCCGTCGACGATAAGATAATAGCTTCCGGGCGGGAGGTTGTCTGCCTGCATGGTGGCATCAACACCTTCGATGCAGGCAAATGGTGCAGGTGCATCCAGCAGGAAGAGATCGAGGTCACGCGCATCGGCTTCGTAAAAAAGAGTAGCGGTGAGATCGGTGGTATCGTTGAGAAGAAGGCGATAGATAGCTTCGGGGCCTGATTCGGACCATTCCGGGCGACAGGGTGTGTAACGGCTGACCTGGGCCGGCCAGAGGGCAGTATTGCCTTCGATCGTGGTGTTGCAAGCAAGGGGAAGAGCACGATCGCTGGCCAGACTTTGCGGTGTGGGGGTCGTTGTGGGGCTGGGAACAAGGGTGGGGCTGGGGCTGGGCGTGCGTGTGGGCGTAGCCGTAGGAAGCGAAGTGGCGGTGGCAGTAGGGGTGGGTGTGGCCGTCCCCCGGAAAGGCGTGGGTGTCGGCGTGGGCCGAGGCGTGGGGGTCGTCAGCTGGTAGGTGTAGGTGATGGCAATTTGTGGTCGCAGCTCTGCCGCCGTGCTTTCAGAGGCGTCGAAGGCATAGGAAACGCGAAAGCCTTCCAGGCCGGTGAGGAGAAAGCCAAAGTTGGTGGAAGGATGGCGGTGCCACTGTTTGAGCAAGGGGGTGATATCCCATTGATAAAACTGGTCGAGGGTATCGATGGATGTCACATCTGTGGCAGTGGCAAAGCGGTCGAGGACGGGACTGCTGGCACCGGCCTGGCCCCAGGGAGTATTGGTGTCGGCCTGTTCCCAAGTCACTGTACCGACATC
>JAADFV010000263.1 GCA_013152695.1 Chloroflexota bacterium
TTGTGCATAACCGGTGACGGTGAAGAGCAGGAATAGGAGCGGGATGAAGGCGGCAATTGTGAATCGTTTCATGGATGCTATTATAGCAATGTTACGGGCAGGTTGACAATGTTGTGCAGGGGCGTATGTGCGGTACTGGCCCTTTAGCCCTGCCGTTGGTTTTGCAGTTGCTCGAATTGTGCTACCATCTCTTCTACGGTCAGGGTGCCAGGATCGTAGCCCAGGGACTGGGCTTTTTGTGCCAATTGTGTAATCGGCGGGGGCGCCAGAAATGTCTTGCTCAGGACATCTGCCTGCGTAAACACGGCCGCTGTGGTGCCATCCGCCATAATCTGGCCCTGGCCCATGGCAATCACCCGCCGTGCATACTGGGCCACGATGGGCATGTCATGGGTGATGATGATGATCGTGTGGCCCAATTCTGCGTTCAAGCGCTGCAAAAAGTCCATGATTTCAAAGGATTGTTTGGCATCCTGGCCCGTGGTGGGTTCATCTACAATGATGACTTGTGGGCGTAATGCCAGGATCGAGGCGATGGCCACCCGTTGCCGCAATCCTTTCGAGAGGAAGAAGGGATGTTCGCCAAAGTAGGTCGGGTCTAAACCGACAACGGCGGCTGCTTCTGCCACACGTTCTTTGACGTCGGCTTCGGGCAGCTCGATATTGCGCGGGCCATAGGCTATTTCGTCCCAGCAATTGTTGTTGAAAAGCTGATGGTCGGGATTTTGGAAAACATAGCCTACGCGTTTGACCATTTGCACGATGGCGGTCTGTTTGGAGTTGAGGCCATCGACAAGGACATCGCCGCTGGTCGGTT
Source organism: Chloroflexota bacterium (assembly GCA_013152695.1). Next base: position 818 of record JAADFV010000263.1, read on the forward strand.
TGTAAAGACCATTGAGGCATTTGGACAGGGTGGTCTTGCCCGAGCCATTTTGTCCGATCAGGGCAATAAATTCACCACGTTCAACAGTCAAGTTGATGTTCTTAAGGGCATGGGTTCCATCGGGATAAGTGAAGTCCAGATCGTTGACTTGAATAAATACGTTGTTGTCAGTCATGTGGCACCTTGTATGTCGTGCTGTTATGGGGTGTCGGAATTGTTTTGAAGCACTTTCAGTTGCTCGTAAGCGCGGTCTACTGTCAGGGGCATCGGCCCGGTATAATGTCGGCGCAGAGCAAGTTCATGGAAGAAGCGCATGGAGCCAGGGGGATGGACGCCTTTCTCCAGCAGAAAGGTCATGTGTTGGAAAAAGGCTTGCGTCTCGTCTGCGAGCACCAATTCGCCGTCAGCCAACAGCAACATGCGGTCGGCCAGAGGAATGAGGTTTTCCAGGCTGTGTTCGATGATGATGATGGTGTTGTTCTGCTCTTTTTTGAGTTTGGCCAGCACATCGAAAATGCGCATACGACTGACAGGATCGAGCATCGATGTGGGTTCATCGAGGATGAGGATCTGAGGGGTCATGGCTAACACCGCCGCCAGGGCAACACGCTGTTTTTGGCCGCCGGATATCTCATAGGGCGGTTTTTCGAGGAGCGGGGTCAAATCTGTCAAGGCGGTCACCCATTCCAATCGTTCTCTGATTTCGGGAATACTCATGCCGATGTTTTCCATCCCAAACACCAGTTCATCTTCCACCGTCATCGATGTGAATTGCGCCTCGGGGTCCGAAAATACCACCCCCACCAGCTTCTGCAGCTCGCCCTTTGCATATTCCTCCACCTCTTTTCCAAACACATTGACGACACCGTTTTTTATGCCGTTGTATTGACCGGGGATGAGTCCATCCATGGAATAGGCCAGCGATGTTTTCCCGGCGCCATTAGGCCCGATGATGCCTACAAATGAGCCTTCTTCGATGGTAAGATTGATTTGCTTGAGCGCCGGACGGTCGGTATTGAGATATTGCCAGCTATAGTCTTTGATTTCAATCACGGGAGTCATGATGTTTTCCTTTATAAGAGGGCCGTTCGCAATGTGTCGATGAGCCAGGAATCATCTATGCCGAATGCGCCAAAGCCATAACGGAGCACCAGTAAGGCGATAAATAAGACCGCGATCAGGACGGTGAAAAATATGTCATACCATTTGAATGAATAATGGGTGAGGATATAATCGGCTCTTTTGATCTTACTGGCTTCGCCGGTGAATGCGTAGCCGCGGGCAACAAGGGCATTGGTAAACTCTTCGGAGCGGCGCAAAGAGAGGGCAAAGAGGGGGATCATGTACATGACATATTGACGAATTTTATAGGGAATGGATTTCCCCGCGGGATCGAAGCCGCGCGCCTGCTCTGCCTGGCGCACGATTTGGAAATCTTCCAGCACCATGCCTGCTGCCCGCAGGGCCATGGCGAAGATGTAGGTGACCACGAAGGGGACGCGTATGCTACGCATGGCCACAATGACATCTCGTTCCCGGGAAGTGGTGAGAAAAAAGACCATGGTCGTGATCATGGGGAGAATGCGAAAATAGACGATGATGGCATCGCGGATACGCTCCCAATAGATGTCGATGCCGGCGATACGGGTGATCAATTGGTATTCCGGGTGAACACCGCCCAGCACGGTATACGAAAGCAGGATAATCGACCCCATGGAAATCGCCACCGGTGCGTAAATGCGCAGGATTTTCATATCGACCCGGCTCACCCACATGAGTAGCAGCGTCACCACCATGATGCCGATGTTCCAATCCGGCGCGGTCACGAAAAGCGGGAATAGGCTGACAATGAGTAAAAAGAAGAGCTTTACAAAAGGATGAATTGCATAAATAGGGGATTCTTCGGGAACATATCCCAGTAATGTTTTGTTCATAGCAAAAATGTACCTAAACAGATACTGTGGAGGTAGGACGCCTCCACAGTGGGATGTCAGGATGAGATTGGGGGTTCAGGGGGAGCCAAAAGTGGCTGTAGGATGACTGGAGCCCCGATTTTGGGGCTCCAGGGAAGAGTGAGAGGATGCTTGATGGGGTCAGGACCACCATTCTTTGACAAAGGCGGTGGTGCGAATGACAACACCAGAGAGGGCTTTGAGGAGAATAAAGTTAAAGACGATACCGGCCACGACGTTGCCGCCGAACCAGCCCCAGACGAATAAAGGAAGCGAATCAGCCGTGAGCAGACCGAAGCCCTTCAGCACGACCAGCGGAGAGTACAGAGCGCCAAAGGCACTGGAGGCGATCATGGCCAGGAACAGGATTACATAGTCTCGCTTCGAGCGCATGCGCGGGTCTAACTTAAAATGACGGAAGGCCCATGCCGGCAGGAATGCCTGTACGAGGTTGGCGGGAATATAGGCCAATGAAACATAGAAGGGGGTGCCAGCAATGGCATTCGAGAAGAAGGGGAAGATGATACCGGCGAGGATACCCCAGGCACCGAACCAAATCGCCCCCACCTGCTGCACGGCAATGCCGGTCCAGAAGAAGTTGACACCAAAACCGAGCGGGAAGCTGATGCTGCCGAATGCGCCCACCACAAAGCCAATACCAATAAGTAAGGACAGGATGACTATGTGGATGACGCCGACCGAACGCCGCTCTCCTTCTTGCACGGTCCAAATTTCTTCTGCCGTGAGGTCTTTCGCTACACTAGTGCTCATTTTGATACTCCGAAGTTGAGAATGAGAAAATGAAATGAAAATAAACGATGCGGAGTCAGAAAACGTGGCGGTAAGAGTGTGATGATCGTGCTATGGGCAAGCCTCCTTTTTGAGGGAAAGGCCGACAGCGTTACATTGTTTGAAAGTAACATTGTCGAGATCGTTACAGATACTCAAGAATAGAGCACCCCGTAGTATACATGATGGGTTTCTTTCTTACAAAGAGGACTTTTTTACCGGGCGCGTCCCCGGAATTTGGTCGTGAGGTTGGAGGTGGCGCTGCGGCGCATCACGGATGCGCCGAGCGTTTCCTTTTTTCGTGTGTTGGCCGCATCCATGATGCGACCAACACACGCCACCAAAAACATGGGACGCACCCTTTTTTACCCAGCGAAACCCCCTTTGGGTGTGCTCGACCCAAAGGGGGTTGGAGTGAGGTGGTCACTGATATTTCGCTGCCGGCAGCACTTCCGACCATCTCCCCGAGGTTAAAAACTTATTTGGGCACGATGCCTAGCCTTTGCTCAGAAGAGGGAGGTAGGTGCTGTGAGAGGGAGTATCCGTCGGTGTAGGCGTTGGGGTATGGGTCGCGCCTGGCAGCATTGTTGGTGTCGGTGTTGGTGTGTCGGTGGGATGCGGCGGTGTGGTCGGGGTGGGGGTTGGCGTGGCCGTGGGGCCGGCGAGCCCCGCACCAGACCAGAAGCCCGACTCGACGATCACATCCCGCCTGCGCCAGGCCAATGATCGGCTGGCCGATAGTGTCGCTGATGGTGACATCACCGGCACTGACCGTGCCCCCGCCGCCAGAGATCACATCCCAGGGGATGGTGGTCTGGCCCGCAGCCAAAGCCACGGTGCTTAGCAGGAGCACCCCAACCAGCGCCAGCAGGAAAAAGAGGCGGTTGTTCATGCTATTCTCCTCTGTGTTATGGTTGGGTGATTTGATAATCGATGGTGGCGGCAAGCAGGTTGATTTCTGCACCGCTGCCGGGGAGAAACGCCGTGACAAAATAACTGTAGTGGCTATTGTCCACGATGGCGGCAGCGGCAGGGGCCAGGTTCTTTGTCAGGAAGTTACGGTAGCTGCCCAGTGGCACGCTGCCACTCATTTCCACCGACATCATGATATCGAAGGAGCCATCCAACAGATTGACTCGTATCAATCGGACTTCAACCGTGGCACAACTGCTGTCGGCATCGGTCCAGGGGCCAGCCGCACGATTGTAAACGAACTCGCGCAAAGCGATGATGATGGCACCATCTTGGAGATTGACGGGGGCCATGAAGGGCTTTTGGGCATTGCAGACACCGCCATCCATGTT
>JAADFV010000264.1 GCA_013152695.1 Chloroflexota bacterium
CAAAGAGCGGCAGATCGCCAGCTCATTCGTCGACCGGCTCCAAATCAAAGTCTCCAGTCTGAGTCAGTTGGCGCGAACATTGTCGGGTGGCAATCAGCAAAAAGTCGTCCTGGCAAAGGCTCTGGCCATACAACCCAAGGTCATTATTTTCGATGAACCGACCCGCGGTGTCGATGCTCAGGCCCGTCAGGATGTCTATCACCTGATCCGAGACTTGAAAGTACAGAATGTCGGCATGTTGCTCATCTCATCCGACCTGGAGGAAGTCATTCTTCTATCCGACCGTGTGCTGGTCATGTACCACGGGTCGATTGTGGAAGAGCTGGAACATTCTGAATGTCAATTGGAACGCATCACCGCTGCATCGTTCGGCGTGAAGGGGGAGCTATGAACATCAAAAGAATGGTGAAACAACGAGAATTCCTTGTCTTTCTCCTTTTGATTGCGCTGATCATCATCATCGGGATCATCAATCACAACTTCCTCAAACCAGCCTCCCTCCTTTCGATTCTGGACACAAGCCTGATCCTCATCCTCGTCTCGATCGGAGAAATGTTTGTCATCCTCACGCGCGGCATCGATGTCTCCGTAGGAGCCAGCATGGGAATTAGCGCTGTGATTCTTGGTCTGAGCCTCAATGCCGGCATTCCCTTGCCCATCTCGATTCTTTTCTCCCTGATTACGGGCTTTCTGGCGGGAAGCATCAATGGTATTGGCGTTGCCATTTTCAAGGTCCCCCCCATCATTATGACACTCGGTACCCTCGGTGTTTATCGCGGCTTTATGCGAGTGCTCACCGGTGGTAGTTGGATTGAAACCATTCCCCAGAATATCAAATCGATGGCGGGATGGGATTTCCTGGGGGTGAGTGTTCTGGCCTGGAGCACGATTGTCATCACCCTGCTTACTTTTTATATTCTGCGCCGGCTGAAACAAGCGCGTTACTTCTACGCCGTGGGCGATAATGAAGAGGGGGCATTCCTCCTGGGCATCCCTGTCAACACCACCTTGTTTTCAGCTTATGCCTTGGCGGGACTTTTTGCAGGTATGGCCGCCGTCATTTTTGTCGCCCGAATTGGCTTTGTCCCCATGCAGACAGGAGCAGGCCTTGAGTTGCAGGCCATCGCTGCCAGCGTGCTGGGAGGAGTGAACCTGATGGGTGGTGTCGGTACACCGATCTCGGCCCTGGTGGGTGGTCTCTTCCTGACTGTGATCAACAGTGTGCTGGTGTATCTGAAAGTGCCTGCCTTCTGGAACAACGCTATTGCCGGTGCCATCTTGATCATCGTTGTCCTCATCGACTTCCACATCCGTCGTTCTATCGAGATTGATCAGCGCCGAGCGCGAGCCCAAGTTCGGGCCGAGCGTATTGCCACGGCGAAAGTGCAGCTGTCTGGCGAGGAAATGGTATGAAAATCATCCAAAAAACACTTAAAAGCTGGGAATTGGCTCTCGTAGTCCTCCTTTTTGCCGAAATTTTCCTTTTCGGCGCCCTCAATGAGTCATTCCTCAATCTTGATAATCTCCTTTACTCCACCAGCGACTTTGCCCACATCATCCTGTCGGCACTTCCCCTAACTCTGGTGATCATCACCGGTGGTATCGATATTTCTGTCGCTTCGGTGATGGGACTCTCTGCGATCGTGGTCGGGGTGTCGTGGCAGGGTGGAGCCAACATCTTTGTCGCCTTAGGCCTTGCGCTTTTTGTGGGAGCTCTTGCCGGCATGATCAATGGCTTGCTGGTAGCCAATACCGACATCAATCCCCTGGTGATCACCCTGGGTACACTCTTTCTCTATTCCGGTATTGCCACAGGGATAGCCGGCGCTTTGGGAGCCGCCGGTTATGAGGGCATCAGCGGTTTGCCCCGCTCCTTCACCCACCTCGCCCATGGCGCTGTAGGTTCGGTCCCCTATCCCCTCATTTTCATCCTCATCCTCACACTACTCTACTCCATTCTCCTACATTGGACTCGCTTCGGGCGCGATTTATATCTCATTGGCGTTAACAAAAAAGCCGCCTTTTTTACCGGTATCCCCGTCAAATGGGTGACGATTGCAGTCTACATGCTCAGCGGCTTGGGGGCAGCCATGGCAGGAGCGCACCTGACCGCTTATTTCACTTCTGCTCGTTCGGATCTCGGAAGTGAAGCCCTCCTGCCTGTGATTACAGCCGTAGTACTGGGAGGCACCAATATCCTGGGAGGTAGCGGCACGATTGTTGGCACCCTGGTGGCGGCTCTGGCATTGGGTTTTCTCAAGCAGGGGCTTCTTGCCTTGGGCGTCACCAACGAAGTTTCGCAAGTTGTTATCGGAGGTCTACTTGTCATCGTTGTTATCGTGAAACTTCTATCTTCCTCCCTCAACCAATACCGACTTAATCGCCGCGCATTGCAGATGCGCCAATCTGTTCAAGGAGGTGACGCCACAGATTAGAATGACGATATTTTTACCCTATTTTTTCTCTCACGAATCTCTTTTCTCTCATTCACTTTCCTATGGAGAACGGAAACCATGAAACGCTCGAAGTATTTTGTCATTCTGGTTGTTCTGCTCTTGACAGCGGCCGTCACATTGACTGCTTGCGCGCCTGCGCCCGCACCGGCAGCCCCTGAAAGTGCAGCCCAGCCAACAGAAGCCCCTGCCGCTCCCCAGAAAGAAGTCAAAATCGCCTTCATCCCCAAATTGACCGGTGTCGGCTTCTTTGAATCCGGTGGCAAAGGTGCCATGGAAATGGGCAAAATGCTGGGAATTTCTGTCAAGTATGATGGCCCCAGCGAACCCAGTGTTAGCGGTCAAATCGAGTATCTCAACAACTTTATCAATCAGGGCTACGACGCCATCGCCATCTCGGCTCTCTCCCCTGATGGCCTCTGCGACACGCTGGATCGCGCTCGCAAGAAGGGCATCCGCATCGTAACCTGGGACTCAGACGTCAACCCCGAATGTCGCGAATTCTACATCGATCAGGGTACACCGGACATGCTGGGACGCCTCCTGGTTGAAATGGCAGCGTCACAGATGGATGATCCCAAGGGATCGCCCAAGCAGGTCGCATTCCACTATTCCAGCCCCACCGTCACCGACCAGAATCAGTGGGTCAATGTTGCCAAGAAGATCATTGCCGAAGAGTATCCCAACTGGGAAATTGTCACCACCCAATTTAGTGGAGAAGACGCCCAAAAAGCTGTACAGGTGCCCACCGATATCTTCCAAACTTATCCCGATCTCGATGCCATCATCTGCCCTGACGCTAACGCCCTTCCCGGTACCGCCCAAGCTGCCGAAAACCTTGGCATTGCCGGTAAAGTGATCATTGTGGGCTTCTCCACACCGAACGTGATGCGGCAATATGTCAAGAACGGTACCGTTGTCAAATTCGGCCTCTGGGATGTAGTCAAGCAAGGTAAACTGGCCATCTACGTTGCCAACATGCTGGTCAATGGCGAACAGCTCAAAGTCGGCGATAAATTCGATGTACCCGATGTCGGCACAGTCGAGGTTTCGCCCAACAGTGTTCAGGGGTATGACTATGAAGCCGAAGGCAATGGCATCATTCTCTTACCAGAACGAGTCGTCTTCACCATCGACAACATCGACAACTACGACTTCTAGAAACTCCTTCCTCCAGTCAGGGTGATCCGGCCTGGATCACCCTGCACCCTCACTTTCTCTCAGCCAATCACAGCAACCACCCTCGTGGGGACGTAGTCAGATGAAACATATCCTTGCCTTAGATGCCGGTACCGGTAGTGGCCGCGCAGTCATCTTCGATGAGCACGGCCGGCAGCTAGCCGCGGTGGGACGAGAATGGACCCATCAATCCCATCCCGAATATCCCGGTTCCATGGACTTTGACACGGAGAAAAACTGGGCGTTGCTTGCCTCTTGCATTCGCGAAGCCATGGCGCAGGTGCCAGACGCCAACATTGTGGCGATCAGCACGACCAGCATGCGAGAAGGAATTGTCCTGTACGACGAAAAAGGCGCCGAGTTATGGGCTTGTGCCAACGTCGATGCCCGCGCCATCCAGGAAGTGAAAGACTTACGGGCAACGCGGGCGGGAATCGAGCGTGACCTTTATCTTCGCTCGGGCCAAACCTTCGCCCTGGGTGCACCCCCCCGCTTACTTTGGCTCAAACGCCATCTCCCCGAAGTCTACGAACGAGCAGCATCGATGGCGATGTTGAGCGACTGGGTGGCCCACCGCCTGGGGGCGCCGGTTGCCGTCGATCCCTCCAACGGTGGTACCACCGGCAT
>JAADFV010000265.1 GCA_013152695.1 Chloroflexota bacterium
GAAGATGGGTTCGCCGTGGTGATGAAGGTACGACTCAGCTTTCAGAACGCAAAAAACCACTTTTTTGAAGATATTCGATGATCTTGTGGGCGTTCTCTTCGGGAGAGTAATTGACCGTATCCAGGACGATTTCAGGATTATGGGGGGGCTCGTAGGGATCATCGATGCCCGTAAATCCTTTGATTTCACCCCGCCGGGCTTTGGCATACATTCCTTTCACATCGCGTGCTTCACAGACTTCAAGAGGGGTATCGACGAATACTTCGACATAATTATCGGAACCGACGGTATTGCGGACATCATTACGTGTGGCGCGGTAGGGACTTACGGCGGCGCATACGGCGACACCACCGTGGCGCACAATTTCTGAGGCGACAAAGCCAATTCGGCGAATGTTGATATCGCGGTCTTCTTTGCTGAATCCCAAACCCTTGGATAGATGCGTACGCACGACATCACCATCGAGCTGGGTTACCTGGCGGCCGTGTTCCAGTAAAAGAGTGGTCAGCACCTCGGCTGTTGTCGATTTACCGGAGCCGCTCAGGCCCGTAAACCACACGCAGAAACCCTGTTTGTGGCGGGGAGGATAGCTCTCGGCCAGGATTTCCGCCACTTCGGGGCGGGTAAACCAATCCGGCAGCTTCTGACCATTGTTGAGATACTCTTCCCGCACCTGGGTGCCTGAAATAGAAGCGGTTTTCTGGCCGTCATGGATGTGTGTGATTTCCTCGTAGCGGTCTTCATCCGGTAAATAAACCAGCATTTTGAAGGGAATGATCTTTACACCCAGTTCCTCGCTAAAGGATTCGGCCAGTTCCTGGGCATCGTAGGGGCCGTAGAAAGGATTTCCTTTCGAGTCTTTGCCGGGGCCAGCGTGATCACGGCCGACGATGAGGTGATTGGCACCATGGTTACGGCGGATAATCATATGCCAGACAGCTTCCCTGGGCCCACCCATCCGCATGGCCAAGGGCAGCAGGGAAAGGACGATGCGATCGGGATCATAGTAGTGTTGCGCCAGTGCTTTGTAAGTGCGAACACGAGTATAATGATCGACATCCCCCGGTTTGGTCATCCCCACCACGGGGTGTAAAAGCAAAGTGCCGTCGATACTTTCGGTGGCACGTTTGGTCAGTTCTTCGTGTACGCGGTGCAAGGGGTTACGCGTCTGGAAGGCCACCACATTTTCGTGGCCGGCCGCGATCAGGCGTTCCCGCGTTTGGGCGGGCGTCAGGCGCAGGGATTTGAAGTCGTAGCGCAGGGGGAGTTGGAGCACACGCAGGCGCCCGGAGATATTCAGGGAGCCCCAGCGGTGCATCTCTGCGACGAGAGGATGGCGAAGATCGGTGGAACCGAACACTTTTTGTGCGGCTTCATTCATATCCCATTCATAGATTTCTTCGATGGTCATCAAGGCCAAAAGGTTGTTTTTCTGATCCCTCAGGGCAATTTCCTGTCCCAAATGGATATCTTCGTTGGGAGAGACGGGTAAAGTGATGGGAATCGGGAAAACATAGCCGTTGCTCAGACGCATCTCATCGAGGACACGCTGGTAATCAGCCTGTCCCATGAAGCGATCCAGGGGTGAGAACGCGCCCGTGGCGAGCAGCTCCAGGTCACAAATGGAGCGCTCACTTAATTGAATGGAAGGTAGTTTGGAAGCGTATGCTTTGAGGTGGGGTCGTTCTTCTTCTGAAATGAGCAGATCGACCAGTTTACCGCCATAAGGCGGGATCAGGGTGATGGTTTGTTTGTCTGGAGAAGTGGTGGGGTTTGTAGACATGGTTGGACAGTGGCTCCGTTTGATTGCTGGCAAAATGCCAAAATATTTTCCGAAATAAAAGTGTTGGACCGTGTGCTGACCCACACGTCGAACCGGATGAGGCGAGATAACGCCAAATTCCCCCATTGCGAGAGACCGTCGGCCAAAGTGGGCGCCTCATTCTACTCGAAAGGTCTTGTTTATCCTAAATTACGTGGCCTTCAGTGCGGTTTAGTGCGGCAATACGTGGCGTGTATCGACGATAAGCTTTGCTTCTTTCTTGATTGTTTGCCAATCATAGTTCGAATGGTCGGTAATAATCAGCACACAATCGGCAGATCGGAGGGAAGACTGCAGGTCGGGAACACAGTACATGTCGCTGCCATTATGGGATAAACTGGGGACAAAAGGATCGTGGTACTGGACATCAGCACCTTTTTGCCGCAACAATTCGATGATGTCCAGGGCAGGTGATTCGCGGGTGTCGTCGATATCTTTCTTGTAGGCAATGCCCAGCACCAAGATACGGCTGTTTTTGACAGCTTTTCCTGCCTCGTTGAGAGCATCTTGCACTTTTTCTACCCAGTAGTACGGCATTTCGGAGTTGATTTCACCGGCTAATTGAATGAAACGTGCGTTGTAGTGCAGTGTTTTTAGTTTCCAGGAAAGATAGTGAGGGTCGAGAGGAATACAGTGGCCCCCCACGCCGGGACCAGGCGTGAATTTCATGAAACCGTAGGGTTTGGTCGCGGCCGCATCGATCACTTCCCACACATTGAGACCAAGCTTATCGCACATCAAGGCGACTTCGTTGACCAGGGCAATATTGACGGCCCTGAAGGTGTTTTCCAAGAGTTTGGTCATTTCTGCTGTGGCAGGGGAGGAGACAGGCACGACTTGTTCGATAATCTGGCTGTAGAGCGTCACGGCGGCTTGCAAACAGGCCGGCGTAACGCCCCCCACGACTTTCGGCGTGTTTTCTACCGTCCAGTTTACGCTGCCGGGATCGATACGTTCGGGAGAAAAGGCGAGATAGAAATCTTCCCCCACTTTTGCTTGGCCATTAAAAGCGGGGGCCTTTTCCAATTTGGGCAGGAGCAGTTCTTCGGTAGTGCCAGGGTAGGTGGTGGATTCCAGCACAACCAGCATCTCGGGGTGCAGGTATTGGGCAATTGAATCGCCGGCGGAGATGAGAAAACGCACATCAGGATCGCGGGTCTTATTCAGCGGTGTAGGCACGCAAATCAAGACAGCATCACACTGCGGTATGGCGCCATAATCGTCGCTGACCATGATATGACCTGCTTGCGGGGTTGCTGCCATGAGGGGGGCGAGGCGGCGGGAGGGAACATCACGGATGTAGGAATCTCCGGCGCTTAAGGCTTGTATTTTGCGCCTATCGGTATCGATGCCGATCACAGAAAAACCCTGTTCAGCAAAGGCGACAGCCAAGGGAAGTCCCACATAGCCCAATCCTGCAATGCCAATGACAGCACTGTGGTCCTTTAATTTTGAAATAAGATTGCTTTGCGTGCTCATTGAAACCGGATCCTATGAAGTGAGAGAGGCGTAGACACGTTGAAGTGTATCATCAAGGCTTAAACGGGGATGCCAATCCAATAGTTGTTCGATACGCGTCGTATCGGGAACACGACGGCGCATGTCTTCGAAGCCAGGCGCATAAGCCTCGCTGTAGGGGATGAGTTGAATGGGGGAGTCGCTGCCAGTGCTGGTTTTGACGCGTTCTGCCAGCTCCATGATCGTGATTTCTTCGGTCGAGCCTACATTGAAGACGCGACCGACGGCGTCAGGATGGGCGATCAGGCCTATTATTGCTCGTACGGTGTCGGATACATCACAAAAACACCGGCTCTGCTTGCCATCGCCATACACCGTAAGTGGCTCGCCCCGTATCGCCTGGCTGACGAAGCGGGGGACAACCATGCCGTAACGGCCGGATTGGCGAGGTCCCACCGTATTGAAGAAACGCGCAACGACGGTGGGTAAACCATATTCACGATAGTAGGCCAGGGCTAAAAACTCATCTACCATTTTCGAGGCGGCATACGACCAGCGACTACGGCTGGTGGGCCCCAATACGACATCATCATCTTCTCGGAAAGGGACGCGATTGCCTTTTCCGTAGACTTCGGAGGTAGATGCGATAAACACCTTAGCACGATAGCGGGTAGCGGTCTGGAGTACAGCCTCGGTGCCCGAGATGTTGGTCTCGATCGTTTGTACTGGGTGCTCGACCACCAGTTGCACTCCCACCGCCGCCGCCAGATGGACGATGATCTGGCATTCGCTGGCCAGTCGATCCAGCACGATGGGATTGGTGATGGAGTCAATCGCAAAGCGAAAGCGGGGATGCTCGACCAAGTGGGCGATATTTTCGAACCGTCCCGTGGAGAGATCGTCGAGAATGGTCACTTGTTTACCATCGGCCAGCAGGGCTTCGGCCAGGTGGCTGCCAATAAAGCCGGCGCCACCGGTAATGAGGATATGCTCGGGCATGTTAGCTCCTTTCTACAATTTTTCCCACATCCTCGACGCACTGCAAATAATAATCGGCATCGCCGTCTGCGGGGCTACCGATAAGGGCTGTGTACATACCGAGGGTTCGGGCCGGGGCGAGGTTTTTGGGGCTATCTTCAACAAATAAGCATTGCTGTGGCTGTACACCAATAAGCTCCAAACAACGTTGATAGGCCTGGGGATGCGGCTTGGAGACATATCCCAGTTCATCCATGCCAATGAGTTGCTCGAATTGATCGAGTATGCCAAGGCGACTAAGAACGTTTTGGGCGTGTGCAGCAGTAGCGTTGGTAAAGATGGCTTTGCGTTGGGGAAGGGCGATCAGGAGGTCGCGTAAACGGGGATTGGGTTGGAGGTAGGGACTGAGATCGAAGTCGTGGACAAAGTGCAGGTAGGGGGCCGGGTTCACATCATATTCGGCCACCAGACCCATGATCGTGGTGCCGTACTGACGCCAGTATCGGTGCTGCACTTCGTGGGCTTCGGATAAGGGGATATGCAGGGTTTGACTCACCCAAAGTTGAATGCGGCGATCAATTTCCTGCCACAAGCCGGCATTGTGAGGATAGATGGTGTTGTCGAGGTCAAAAAGAATGAGATCGACTGCGAGACGTGTTGTGGGTGAGAAGGGCATAAAAGCAAGTGGATAGAGAAATTGTCGTTCTACGGATCATCGGAGTACAGATATTATCGCCAGCAACGTCCTTTCCGACAAATCGCTGTCCTAAGCTGGACAAGCCAGAACCCAAAAGGCAAGACGGGGAGATGGGTAGAGCGGTAAATCAGGAGAGTGGTGACCTGTAGACTGAGCCCGAAAACACTCCTCTCATCGCACTCTTCCATCTCCCGGCAGGAATGACCGCAAGGGTGCTTCCACCTTTTTCACGGTGTCGCTACTCTAAACGCCTAACCCCTCAATACACTCTTCGGTTTCCTGTCTTCCGTCTCCCGTCTTCCTTCCCACGCGGGCGAGCAATCCCTGCTCCTTGCTTCCTACTCCCTGCTGCTTCCTGCACCGACTCTGCTATAATAAAGCTATGTCTATCCATGTTCTATCCCCTGATGTTGCTGATAAGATTGCTGCCGGCGAGGTGGTTGAGCGCCCCGCCTCAGTGGTCAAAGAATTGATCGAAAATAGTCTGGATGCTGAGGCTACCGATATTCGTGTGGAAATACGCGGTGGGGGCAAGCGTTTAATTCGTGTAATCGATAATGGTATGGGTATTCTTGCCGCCGAAGCTCAGCTAGCTCTACAACGCCATGCTACCTCCAAGCTGCAAACGGCTGCTGATCTGGAACAGATCGGCACGTTGGGGTTTCGGGGGGAGGCCCTGGCGGCCATCTCAGCCGTGAGCAAGACTACGCTTATTACTCGTCACCGCGATGAGGAGATCGGTGTTGAACTGAAGCTTGAAGGGAGTCGCCTCATTCATCAGCGGCCAATTGGTTCGCCGCCGGGCACAAATATCGTGATCGAGCAGCTTTTTTGGAATACCCCCGCTCGTCTCAAGTTTTTACGCACCGATACGACCGAGGCGGGGCACATTTCTAAAATCGTGACTCGCTACGCCCTCGCTTATCCGGAGGTGCGCTTTAGTTATAGGAATGAGGATCGCCTCATTTTTCAGGCGCCGGGGACGGGTGACCGCCAGCAAACGTTAATCAAGGTTTACGGTGCTGAAATCGCCCGGCAAATGCTGCCTGTGGGCGCAGAAAATGGCTGGGGAAAGGCGGATATCAGGGTGAGTGGTTTCGTCAGTGAACCCAGCCTTCATCGCAACAATCGCAGTTACATCGAGCTTTTTGTCAACCAGCGATATATTCAGGATCGTAATCTTAGTTTTGCCGTGATTCAGGCCTACCACACCTTGCTGCCGGTGGGTCGTTATCCCATTGCTGTGCTTTTTATCGATATGGACCCAGCGCAAGTGGATGTGAATGTGCATCCCACGAAAGCCGAAGTACGTTTTCGGGAGGCTGCGTTGGTGTTTCGGGCTGTACAGCGGGCAGTGGTGGCGGCTTTGCACGAGCAAGCGCCTGTTGCCCATTTGCAGCCAACGTCGCCCTCTGAAGAGCGCACTACCTGGGCTCAACGCCGGCGAGCTTTGCTTCAGGCCGGTCGCCATCAGGATCGTGTCGGGCAATTGGCCATGGATATTCACCAGCAGGCGGAGTCTCGCCAGCCAGAAACGAAGCTGGTAGGTGAGGATTCATCGACAACGGCATCGTCTGAGGTGCTCCCCCCATTGCGGCCTGTAGGTCAAATTGCGGCGATGTATTTGGTGGCTGAAGGGCCAGGCGGCATGTACCTGATTGACCAACATGCCGCGCACGAGCGTATTCTCTATGAAAAAATAATGCAGGCCGAGCAGCAACCCATCGCCAAGCAGCAATTGTTGCAACCTCTGACAATCGAATTGGGCAGTCAGTTGGCCGGGCTTATCTCGGAATATTTACCGGTTTTGCAAAAGAGTGGCTTTGATATCGAGCCATTTGGCAGCGGCAGTTACTTGCTCAGGGCGATTCCGGCTTTTATGGGCAAGCGTGATCCACAAGAGATTCTGCTCGAAGTGGCGGAAAGTCTGGCCCAGCGTGACGATCTGGTGGGGCAGGCGCGCGAGGATGAGCTGGTAAAAATTATTTGCAAACGTCTCGCCATCAAAGGGGGCCAGGTACTTTCTCTGGCAGAGCAACGGGCATTGCTCCAACAATTGGAGGCTTGTGAAAATCCCCGAACCTGCCCTCATGGGCGGCCGACTACTCTTCATTTGAGTGCTGATCAGTTAGAACGACAGTTTGGTCGTATTTGATTGCCTCATTTTTATCTCTTCGCCAGACTTTGTGATAAACTTATAAGGTTGTGAGACATCCACTTCACTCAGAAATTTTCTTTGCAGAGTCTGGGTGAATTTTATCAAATTATATCTTGGAAAGTAGTAAATTCATGAGTACCGACCTAAAAATTACCCAACAAGAACTCGAAAATCGCCAGCTCTTGATTACCATTGAGGTGCCAGAAGAGCGGGTTGAGAAAGCTATGCGTGCCGCTGTTAAGAAAATTGGCAAGCGTCTACGAGTTCCAGGCTTTCGTCCTGGAAAAGCCCCCTATCACATCGTTGTGCAGCGTTTCGGACGCCAAACCATTCTCGAAGATATCGCCGATGATTTAGGGCAGGCCGTCTTTGTCGAAGCCTTTGAAGAGAGTGAGATTCAACCTTTCGATACCCCTGTACTGGAAGAAATAACTTACGATCCCCTCACCTATCGTATTGTTGTACCCCTGGCCCCTGAGGTCGATCCTGGTGCCTACCGCGATTTACGTGTACCCTTAGAAGAGGTGACGGATGAAGCAGTACAGGAGCTCGTTGAGAAGGAAATCGAGCGTCTGCGCGAAGAGAACAAAACCTGGCAACCGGTCGATCGTCCTATTGAATATGGCGATCTGGTGACGACCAGCCTTAAAGTCACGGTAGATGACGAGGTTGTCCTCGATACAGATGACTGGGACTTCATTCCTGATGAAAACGAGTACACGATGGCGCCCACTTTTGATGCAGCCTTTATTGGTATGCAGGTGGGCGAGAGTAAAACTTTTGTCACCGATATTCCCGAAGATGCCGAGAGCGCCTGGGCAGGTAGTACAGCCACCTTCGAGATCGAGATCAAAGGGATCAAGGCCCAGGAGCTTCCCGAACTCAATGATGATTTCGCGCAAGAGGTAAGTTCCGAGGAAAGTTACGAGGCATTTGTTGCCAAATTGGCTGAGACAGCTCGCGAGATATTGGAAGCCCAGGAAGTCCAGTCCCATCACCAACGGGTTCTGAAGGCACTGCGGGAACAGGCCAAGATTAACTATCCTCCCGCCCTTCTGGAAAGAAGGATTGACGTGCTGCAAAAGCAGCAAGAAGATTATTATAAAGCATACGGTATTGAATCGACACAGGAGCTTCTGAAGTTGCTCAACAAAACAGAACAAGAATACCGTGAAGAACTCAATCCAGAAGCAAAAGAGGAAGTCGAAACTGAGCTGGTGTTAGATAAAATTGCCGAGTTAGAGCAGTTCGAGATCTCAGATTATGAGCGAGAACAATATCTCTATGATATCCTCAAAGATGAGCCAGACGAGTTTGCCCGTCTCAGTGCTCTTCTAGAAAGCGATCAGCTCTATCGAGAGTACATTACCACTTTAGTGCAACGCGAGCGTGTCAGAGATTTGCTCGTGGCCATCGCTAAAGGCGAAAAAGTTCCCGCCCCTGGCAAACATCCCGTCATTTCAGAGCCGGCTCCAGATGAAGAAGAAACTGATGAGGCCGAAGCCCCCACCTCAGAGCCAGGAGAGAGCGCAGATGTGTCCCAGGCGGATGAGGACACGATGCTGGAGGCCGAAAATGAAGCCAGCCCACAGCAAGATGCAGACTCCGAAGATACACTGGCATCATCCGATAGCGATTGATTCCCCTTTTTCTCCAAATTTCTTTTTGAAAAACTATGAGTAACATAAATCCTCTTTCTTTGATTCCTACCGTTATTGAGCAGACCGGGCGCGGCGAGCGCTACATGGATATCTATTCCTTGCTGCTCAAAGAACGAATTATCTTTTTGGGTTCGCCGATCACCGATCAGGTAGCCAACACGATTGTCGCCCAGCTCTTATGGCTCAACCACGACGATCCTGAGCGAGATATTCAACTCTACATCAATTCACCGGGTGGGCATGTCTATGCCGGTCTGGCCATTTATGACACCATGCAGATGATTCAGGCGCCTATTTCGACCTGGGCTGTGGGTGTGACTGCAAGTATGGCTACTCTTCTTTTGGCAGCTGGAGCCAAGGGCAAGCGCTATGCCCTTCCCCACAGTACCATTCACATGCATCCGGCCGGAGGCGGAGCCCAGGGTTACACGCCTGATGTTCGCATTCAGGTTCGGGAACTTGAGCGTCTGCAATATGCTAACTTCAGCATCCTTGCCAAGCATACAGGGCAGACGATCGAGCAGATCGAACATGACTTCGACCGTGATCGTTACATGTATGCCCAAGAAGCCATGGAATACGGTTTAATCGACCACATCTTTGGTGAACCTGACCCTGGACTCGAGGTCAGCAGAAAAGAAAAATGAGCGAGACCCTTTACTGCTCCTTTTGCCAACGCCCTCAAGAGGAAGTGGGCCGGCTTATCTCCGGCCCAGACGACGTTCATATTTGTGATGAATGCGTTGCCATCTGCATGGAAATCCTGGAGGAAGAAAAGCCAGGTGAGGAAAGTGGCAATATCCACTTCGAATTCGGCCCCATTCCCTCTCCGCGTGAGATTGTCGCCCAGCTCGATCAGTATGTGATCGGGCAGGAACGCGCCAAAAAGGTGCTGTCGGTAGCAGTATACAATCATTATAAGCGCATTGCCCAAGAGAACACGTCAGACACTGAGGTCGAACTGCAAAAGAGCAACATTCTTCTTTTGGGCCCGACCGGTTGTGGCAAGACCTTACTGGCACAAACCCTGGCACGCATTCTCGATGTTCCCTTCACCATTTCTGACGCCACTAATATTACCGAGGCCGGTTACGTCGGTGAGGATGTCGAAAATATTCTCGTGCGCCTGCTCCAGGCCGCGGACTGGAATGTCGAGCGGGCGGAGCGGGGGATCGTCTACATCGATGAAATCGATAAAATTGCCCGGAAATCCGGTGATAATCCCTCCATTACCCGTGATGTTTCCGGTGAAGGTGTACAACAGGCACTGCTCAAGATTATCGAAGGGACGATCGCCAATGTTCCTCCGCAAGGCGGCCGTAAACACCCCGAGCAGGAATTTATCCCCCTCGACACGACCAATATTCTTTTTATCTGCGGAGGGGCCTTCAATGGTATGGAAGAAGTGGTAGCACGTCGTGTGGGTGCCAAGGGAAGGGTCGGATTTGGGCAAACGAGCGATTTTTCTACGAATAAAGAGACTTTCCGCAGTGAAATGCTGGCTCAAGTTGCCTCGGAAGACCTCCTTCAGTTCGGCCTGATTCCGGAATTCATTGGCCGCCTGCCCGTGATCGTCAGCGTCGATCCGCTGGACGCCGAGGCTCTGATTCGCATTTTGACCGAACCTAAAAACGCGATTGTACGTCAGTTTGAACGTCTCCTGGGACTAGACAACGTAGAAATTCAATTTACGCCTGACGCCCTCGAGGCAGTAGCACAAGAAGCAATGCGCCATAACACCGGCGCCCGCGGCTTGCGCACAATCGTCGAACGCACCTTGCTCGACGTCATGTATGAAATTCCCGGCCGTGACGATGTCGTGAAATGCGTTGTCAATGCCGCTAACATCCGCCTGGGCACTCGCCCTCTCTTACTCAATGCTCAGGGCAAACCCGTGCACTGGAGTGACCAACCCCTCGCCGAAAGTGCTTAACTTCCCTCTCCTCCTTTGCAATCATGCTTCCTCCACTGCAACCTCGAGTCAATATCTGGTTCGAGATTGATGGCAAGGTCGCCATCAGTCTCTGGCGTGTCCGCCTTCTGCAAGAGGTGGATCGTACTGGCTCGATTAGCGCCGCGGCCGTGGCGATGGGCGTGCAATATCGCCTGGCCTGGCAGCGTATTCATGAAATGGAGGAACGGCTGGGCGTATCCCTTGTCTCTGCGACGGTGGGGGGACGGGGAGGCGGTGGTTCCAAACTTACACCAACGGCTCACATTATTCTCGATCAGTTTCAAACAATGGCGCAGGCCATTGATGAATGTGCTCATGTTGAGTACCAACGACATTTCGGCCGTTTAAACACAGAGGAAAAGTCATGAAAATAGCGCAACGTCCTTCTTCTTTCTCCTTTTTTCGCAACGACTTTTTTTTCGCTGGCGATATGTTTTCTCGACATATCGTTTTGGGGCTAGCTGTCCTTCTTGTGGTGATTTTAGTGGTTGGTTGTGTGCCGGTGCCTGCCCCCGCCGCTGCTACTCCAGAGAGTGATAACAAACTGGTTCTTGCCACCACCACCAGCACCTATGATAGCGGCTTACTCGATGATATTTTACCCGATTTCGAAGCTAAGACCGGGATTTCTGTACAAGTAGTGGCCGTTGGTACGGGCCAAGCTTTGGCTTTGGGCCGGGCCGGAGATGCCGATGTTTTGCTGGTGCATGCCCGTCATTTGGAGGATGCTTTTGTAGCCGAGGGGTACGCGCCCGCCCGCTACGATGTCATGTACAATGACTTTGTCATTGTGGGGCCTGCATCCGATCCGGCGCAGATCAAAGGCATGAGGGATGCAGCCCAGGCTTTGGCGCAGATCGCTGCTCGTCAGGCCCTCTTTATCTCCCGTGGCGATAATTCTGGCACCTATGTCAAAGAGCAGTCTTTGTGGCAGGATGCCGGGGTGAAGCCGGCGGGGGATTGGTATCAAAGTGTGGGGCAGGGAATGGGGGCTGTGCTCAATATGGCCAACGAGAGGCAAGCCTACACCCTCAGCGATCGGGGAACGTATCTGGCCCGCACCCTCGAGGGCCTTCATCTCGATATTTTGGTGCAAGGCGATGCCCGCCTACGTAATCCTTACGGCGTTCTCCCCCTGACCCCCAAGCCTGGCACAGACATCAACTATAAGGCGGCTCAAGCCTTTGTCGATTGGATCACCAGCCCTGAGGTGCAAGCGATGATCGGAGAATTCGGTAAAGATAAGTTCGGGCAGCCCCTCTTCTATCCCGATGCTCAAGCAAATTGAGCGAGATGTAACATGGACACCTTGATTCGCGGTTTTGGGCAAGCTCTTCAGCTTATTCTCCATTTGGATGCGGCCGTACGTGAGATAGCCTTGCTTTCGCTGCAAGTCAGCGGAGCGGCCTTGTTGCTGAGTATCCTTTTTGGGATTCCCCTAGGCGTATGGTTGGGTCTCCGTAATTTCCGCGGCCGTCAGTTTCTCATTGCTTTCATCTACACCGGTATGGGATTACCCCCCGTCGTAGTCGGTCTTGCCATCTACCTCATGCTTTCTCATCAAGGGCCGTTGGGGGGCCTCGATTGGCTTTTCACACCCAAGGCCATGATCACAACCCAAACCATCCTGGCCTTACCCCTGGTGGCGGGTTTTACCATGACTTCTATTGCTTCCATTTCTCCGGAAGCACCACAGCAACTGCGCTCTCTGGGGGCCACTTCCACTCAGATCGTACTTACGCTTCTTTATGAGGCCAGGAATGGTGTATTCGCGGCGATTGTCGCCGGTTTTGGCGCCATCATCTCGGAGGTCGGGTCTGTGATGCTGGTTGGAGGCAATATCGAACACCATACCCGCGTCCTCACCACGGCTATCGTCCTCGAAACACGCAAAGGAAATTTCGATCTGGCCATCGCCCTCGGCCTTATCTTGGTCGGGCTTACTTTTTCTGCTAACTGGCTCTTACTCCACCTGCAAGGACGCCTCGAACCCCGCCCATAAGACTGGTCGAGCAAGCCATGATCATGGTTTGCTTTATTTTGTAGCAAATATTCCTGCCCATGCCTACTGCCACCCCCATTCTAAGTCTTCATGATATTCACCATCGCTATGGTGAACGTACAGTTCTGCGCCTTGAGCATCTCGATATTTGTGAAGGAGAGCTTTTGGCTTTGGTTGGGCCCTCGGGAGCAGGAAAAAGTACCTTGCTGCGGCTTCTCAATTTTCTGGAGGCACCCACGCAGGGGACGGTACTTTATCATGGCCAGGCTTACACGCCTACTACCCTTCCGCTTGACATCCGGCGTCGTATCACGACGGTGTTTCAGCAACCCTACTTGCTCAATACCAGCGTCTACCATAATGTGACTTATGGCTTACGTTTGCGTGGCAATCGTAATGGTCAGGCCCTTGTCGAAGAAATCCTGGAGACGGTAGGTCTTTCCAGCTTGCGGGATGCCCCTGCTCGTACCCTCAGTGGGGGCGAGGCCCAGCGCGTCTCTCTGGCCCGAGGATTGGTACTCGAGCCAGAGATTTTTCTCTTGGATGAACCGACGGCTAATCTTGATCCGGCCAATGTGCGCTTGCTGGAAAATATCATTCTTCACGCCAACCGGAATCATCGCACAACCATTGTCCTCGTCACACACAACATCTGGCAGGCACGGCGGTTGGCACAACGAGTCGCCTTTCTTTTCGACGGCGAACTCCTGGAAGTCTCTCCCACCACTCAATTTTTCGAATCACCCCAACACCCCAAATCTGCTGCCTTCATTCGCGGCGAATTGATTTACTAACCATGACAGAACTTACTCATTTAGATGCTCAAGGCCAGGCCAACATGGTCGATGTTGCCGAAAAAGCCGTCACCTCCCGCACAGCCATCGCCACTGCTCACATCACGATGCAACCCGAGACATTGGCCGCGATTCAGGCTGGCGATGTCAAAAAGGGAGATGTGCTGGGGACAGCACGGGTGGCCGGAATCATGGCAGCCAAAAAGACCCATGAGCTTATTCCTCTGTGCCATCCTCTCTTATTGACTAAAGTCACAATCGATTTTGCCTACACGGATAGCGGCGTACGGATTACGGCTACAGTACGCTGTAAAGGCCAAACCGGTGTAGAAATGGAGGCACTTACGGCAGCCTCTGTCGCGGCTTTGACCATTTACGACATGGCTAAAGCCCTGGAAAAAACCATGTGCATCGAGGATGTGCATTTGCTTTACAAAGAGGGGGGAAAGAGTGGTCGCTTTGTGGCTACAGATGCCGCTCCCGACGTTTAAGGTGATTTAGATAGGTTGACCCTGGCTCTATGCTGCTCCCTTACAAAATCATTCATCCCCACCAAAGATATCCTGGAGAACAAATTGATGAAGATTAAAGTCAGATTTTTTGCCGCCATGCGAGATATTTTTCAGACACCGCTGCTCGAACTGGAACTCCCTGACGGCGCATCTGTTCAAGATATGATCGATAAATTACGTGAGCAGACGCCTGCTTTTACTGGCACGGGCGCTTTACACGTTGCCATCAACAAACGCTATGCCCGTTGGGATGAAAAGCTCAAAGATGGAGATGAGGTTGCTATTTTCCCGCCGGTGGCCGGGGGTCAGGACAGGCGTCGCTTTTGGATTACCCGAGAGCCTTTGTCTCTCGATGCGATGGCAGACCTGGTCAATGCCCCGGATCGGGGCGCGATTGTCTTGTTTTCGGGCATTGTCCGAGGTGTGACCGGTGATTTGGAGACCGATCATTTAGAATACGAAGCATACGAGGAGATGGCGCCGGCGATGCTGGCCCAAATCGGTGCTGAAGTGCAGGAGAAGTGGCCGCAGATTGCCGACATTGCCATTGTGCACCGTATTGGCCGCATGGAGGTGGGCGAATCCAGTGTGATGATTGCTGTGGCTGCTGCGCACAGGCAAGGTGTGTTCGAGGCCTGTAGCTATGCGATCGAACGACTCAAGCGGATTGTGCCTGTATGGAAAAAAGAGGTGGGGCCTGATGGAAGTTTTTGGGTGGAAGGGCCGCAGGGCGAGGGTAGCCCGCCTACTTTCTAAGAGCAAACACAGAAAGTTTGTTGGCTAAGGCGTTCTCTTTATTAACTGCGCTCTTCTACCTCCTGTGTTTAGGTAGGGAGCGCTTTTTGTTAAAGTTACAGCGCGTTTTTCGCCGTTCATGCTTGAACGTAGATCACACTGTGTTGATATCCATATCAGGATCAATACCTGCAGAAATCCAGGGCGATGAACTTGACCCTGGCTCCGGTTTTTGGCATAATGCAAGCTCTTTTGTTAAGATGACTTAATCCACATTGTCGATCACATAAAATTGAGCCCCGGCGAGCAAGGACGCTTCCGCTTTTCGGGGTGGAAAATGAGGTTACCGGATGAATGAATGGATAACATTGGGCGTGCTTTTGTTTTTGGCGCTCGGATTTAATTTTCTGAATGGTTTTCATGATGCGGCAAATGTTGTGGCCACAATGATTGCCTCTCGGGCGCTATCATCGCGAGCGGCCTTGACGCTGGCGGCTATAGCCAACTTTTTAGGGCCACTTATTTTTGGTGTGGCAGTGGCTACCACTATCGGTAAAGACATGATCGATCCTTCCAGCATCACCATTACTGTGGTTATTGCTGCTTTGATTTCAGCCAACGCCTGGAACATCATCACCTGGTGGTTTGGCATTCCTTCCAGTTCGTCCCATGCTTTGGCTGGGGGGTTGGTGGGAGCGGCTGTAATGTTTGGAGGTATCCATATCCTGCGAGCAGATGGCTTGATCACCATTGCTCTGGCTCTTTTCATTTCTCCGGTACTGGGTTTTGTAACTGGATGGTTATTGCTCAAGCTGACGCTTTGGTTGGCGCGTAATGCCACTCCTAAAATCAATCATACCTTCAATCTTGCTCAGATCGTGACTGCCTCTGCTCTCGCACTTTCTCATGGCACCAATGATGCCCAAAAGGCTATGGGGATCATTGCCATGGGCCTAGTTACCCTGGGTTTTCAAGATTCATTTTATATTCCGACCTGGGTCATTTTGGCCAGTGCCATACCCATTGGTGTCGGTACGGCAACAGGTGGCTGGCGTATCATTCATACGTTGGGAGGCAAGTTTTATCGCATCCGTCCTATTCATAGTTTCACATCGCAGCTAGCATCGGCAGCAGTGATCATCGGTGCCTCTATTTTGGGTGGCCCCGTCAGCACCACCCATGTGGTAAGTTCTACCATCGTGGGCGTTGGTGCTGCAGAGCGGATGAGTAAAGTACGATGGAGCAATCTTACCGATATCGGTATTGCCTGGTTGATTACCGTACCGATCACGATGTTGCTGGCCGCACTGATTTATCCTGTGTTGCGCCTGGTCATGGGCCCCTGAAGAAGCACCATTGGCACCATGTGCCACCTTTTTCGCAGCAATTATCCTTATTCAAGTCAATTTTTATGAAGCCGGAGGCAAAACAGTCATGGGACTTTATTTTAATAGCAAGAAAAAAGAGAACATTTTCATTCAACTTCTGAAAGAACAGGCAAGCACCGTCCAAATCGGTGTCAATGGATTGCTTCGTTATGTTAAAGAGGATGATAAGGAGGGGGCGCGCGCGTTGGAGGAAAGCGAAAAAGAGGGAGATGAGCTGCGCCGTATTCTCATCGACGAGCTGAATAAAACATTTGTCACGCCATTCGATCGTGAAGACATTTTTGAACTTTCTCTCTATTTGGACGATGTGCTCGACTATGCGTACAGTACTTTGTTGGAAATGAATGTACTGAATGTGAGCTCTGATGAACAACTGATCAAGATGGTGGAGCGGGTCAAGGAAGCTGCAGACGAATTATCGATGGCAATGCAGCGTCTTTCTCAGAATCCCATGGTGGCGCTCGATCACTCCCGCCGGGCCAAGCATCGCGAAAATCAGGTGGAAAAGCTTTATCGTCAGGCCGTTGCTGAATTATTCAATGGGCCGGAGGATATTCACCATATCATGTCGATGCTGCGTATCCGTGAAGTGTACCGCCATATCAGCAATGCCGCCGATCAGGCAGACCAGGCTGCCAATGTCATCGGTAAAGTCGTCATGAAGATGATGTAAGGAACAAGAAAGAGGATATTTTTACTGTTTGACAAAGACAGAAAAGAGTGCCATAATAAAAAACGAGGTTGAAATCTTTCAGAAATAGGTGTAAGACGATTAGTCATATCTGTCACTGCAAACGGCGAAGAAGCCCGAACAACGCCGACCTCATTTTTCCCTTAGCTAAGGGGTCTTTTGTAAGCAAAGCGCTATGTCGAACTGACATGGCGCTTTTTATATTCCATCGTTTTTCCACCTGACCCTCGCCTAGGAGGGTTACCCGTCGCCAAAGGAGGCACACAATGATATCATTAGGAGGATTCGTAGACCGCGTGGCTCGAATCGACCTGACTACAGGTAGTGTCAGTTACGAGGGCATCAACGAAGAAGATGCCCGGAAATACCTCGGGGGACGTGGTCTAGGAGTTAAGTATGTGTTTGACAATGGGCCGGAAGTCGATCCCCTCTCGCCAGACAACCTCCTGGCAATTATGACCGGTCCTCTCACTGGTACCGAGGTCAAGATGAGCGGGCGTCTTTGCGCCGTGACCAAGAGTCCTCTTACCGGTACAGTTACCGACAGCCATATGGGCGGTTGGGCCGCAGCTTATATGAAGTGGTCGGGCTTTGATGCTCTCTTGATCAAAGGCAAGGCAGATCATCCGGTCTATTTGGTTTGTGAAAAAGGTGAGGTTAGCATTCATGACGCCAGTGATTTGTGGGGAAAAACCACACACGAAGTCCATGAGGCGCTACTCAAAAAATATCCTGGCCGCTATGTCGATGTCATGGCAATTGGGCCGGCCGCTGAGAACGGCGTGAATTATGCCGGCTGGGTAAATAAAGATGATCGTGCTTGTGGCCGCGGCGGTACGGGGAGAGTGGGTGCCAGCAAGAATCTCAAAGCCATCGTTTTCATTGGTGACAAGAGCGCCCAGCCCAAGCCAGCCGATCGCGATGCCTTCAAAGAAGCCGATAAAGTAGCTCTGGCTGCGATCATGGACGAAGCCAACATCACTTCGCCCCGTAAGGGGGGGTTGAGCGTCTATGGCACCAATGTGCTCATGAATATCTCCGGCAGCATCGGTGGCCTACCTGCCTGGAACAGCCAAAAAACATCCTTCATCAGCGAGGATGGTGAGGAGCTTTACGAGCATATTTCAGGCGAAAGTGTGCGCGAAGAGATTCTCGTCGGCGATCCAACCTGCCATGCTTGTCCTGTAGCCTGTAAGATCGAGGTCGAAGTCAAAGAAGGCCCTTACAAGGTGCACATGGAAAGTGTGGAGTATGAATCGGCCTGGTCTTTGGGCGCAAACTGTGGCACTGACAATAAGGCCGCCATTGCCGTTATGATCGATCAATGCAACCGCTTTGGCATGGACACCATCGAGATGGGGAATGTCCTCAGTGCCTTTATGGAAATCAGCCAGAAAGGTGGCTTCGAGGGTGAAAGTTTGGCCTTTGGTGATGCCGACGGCCAGATCGCCATGATCGAACGTATTGCTTATGCCAAGGATGATTTGGCTAAGACCTTGGGTAAAGGTGCTTATGCTGCGGCAGAAGCACTTGGCTATCCCGAGCTGGCCATGAGTGTCAAGGGTCAGGGAATCCCTGCCTACGATCCTCGTGGCTACAAAGGTATGGGCATTGGTTACGCCACCAGCAACCGCGGCGCCTGCCATCTCCGTGCCTACACCCCTGCCGCCGAACTCGGCGTGATGCCATTTGGCTCCCTCAAGGTCGATCCTCTGGAATGGAAGGGCAAAGGCGAACTGGTCAAAGCCTTCCAGGATTTCCATGCTGTATCCGACAGCTTCGACATCTGCAAATTCAGTGCGTTTGCCGAGGGGATCGAGGAATATACCAGCCAATATAACGCCGTTACCGGCAGCAATCTCAGTACCGACGAGTTGCTGAAAGCAGGGGAACGAGTTTATAACCTGGAGCGCCACTACAACAACCTCAATGGTTTCCGTGAAGGAAGCGACTACCTCCCCAAACGTTTTCTAGAAGAACCGAGCACTATGCCTGGCTCTAAAGGCCATATTTGTGAACTCGAGCCGATGTTGGAAGAGTACTATGCTGCTCGTGGTTGGGAGAAAGGGGTTGTTCCCGAGAGTAAACTCAAGGAACTCGGCATCCTTTAGTCACCATCTACCAGTCTTTTCCCCCTCCAGGCGTCGCCTCTGCCCAGGCGGCGCCTTTTTTATGCCACCACTTTTCAACCGCCTCCCCGCACCAGCCACAAACTCAACGACTTCATCAAACGCTTCAGCTCTTCTTCCAGGCCATAAATATCCAACTGGACGACGCCAATACGCAAAGAGCCAATCCCGACCGGCTCACTTTTCTCCAGGCATGCCTCCCAACCCCTTCCCACGATGTAGCTTTCTTCCTGCACTACACATCCCCCCAGTTTGAGTAAATAACGCTGTACTTGCCAGGGGCTCATGCTTCTCACCTCGATATGAACGCGAGGTACCCCTTCTGCATAATCGATTTGCCAGGGGATCATGTTCCCCCACCCACAGGAGGAAAGATGCGGATGTCGGCATCATCGGGAATCGGTGTTTCCAAGCCTCCCATGTAGCGTACATCCCGGCCATTCACAAAGAGATGAATTCTTTCCGATACGGTGCCGTCCTCATTCAGCAGCTCAGAACGTAATTGCGGCCAACGTTGAATCATTGCCTGGATAATGTCAATCATACGGGCATCAGGAGGAGTCTCGATCTCTACGGTGCTGGCGCCGACAAGAGAACGAATGGTAGCGTAGAGTTTGATTTTCATGGCATTATTCCAGGGGATAAAGGATGGGTTAGCATGGCATATCTTAGCACAATTGAGGGGTAGACGCCGTAAGCATACACACGCACAACGCAAAAACACAAAATTGATTTTGACATCATCGTTCCTCGATGCTATAATTCTTTTTGCGCTTGAACATTAACAATGAGCCACTTAAATTGATAAAATGGAGAGCCGCCGCTGCTGGTCTTCTCGACCGGTAGAGGAACTTCCCGACTCCCAGCCTCGAATAGACGAGGCAAGGTTGCCTCACGAAACAGTAAGTGAGGGCATGGCAGCAGTAATGGTGCCATGACTACAACCGCAACAGAGAGTAGTCCCGCCACCTAGAGTGGTAAGGGGTGAAAGGGTGGGGTAAGAGCCCACCAGCGGCTTGTAGTAATACAGCCGGCTAGGCGAGCGTGCAACTGGGAGCAAGGCGAGTGGGCCGGGCTGTCAAAGGTTCGGTCTCGTCGCAGTGACTGCCGGTAAGGTTGGATAACATCCGACAAGCCAGGCGTCACCACACTGCTCGTCAGTGTGAGACAGATGGCGGCTTCGAACAGAATCGGGAGTACTCCCATTTTATCTTTTGCTTTGATGGTTGCCGACACCTTGCCGACGTGGCGGAAATGGCAGACGCGACAGACTTAGGATCTGTTGACCGCAAGGTCGTGGAGGTTCGAGTCCTCTCGTCGGCACCACACATTCACGCCCATCGCGGGCCCGTGGCCTAGTGGGAAGGCGCCTCCTTTGCACGGAGGAGATCGTCGGTTCGAATCCGACCGGGTCCACCTCTGTGGGCAACGATATTTTTAAGCGCAACAATTCATGCGGGCGTAGTTCAGCGGTAGAACGTCTCCTTGCCAAGGAGAAGGTCGTGAGTTCGAATCTCATCGCCCGCTCTTGCCAAGGGTTGAGTCAGCCTCAGCCCTTTTTATGCATATCCCTTGCCGAGGTAGCTCAGTTGGTAGAGCACGCGACTGAAAATTGCGGAGTCGACAGTTCAAGTCTGTCCCTCGGCACCTTTTGGCTTAAGCGAGAATTTGCTCGCCTCTTAGACCCGATGTGAAGAGAGATCATCCCCTCCTGATGATCTCTCTTTTGTTTTCTCCCGCCTCCTTCTGGCTAAAGCACCTCCTTATTCCGCTCACTGCACAAATATTGTATGTCCCCTCGTTTCTAGCTTGATTGAGGCCGCCTTGCAGGCGGTTGACCCTCACGAGGCTGTGGCCTCCCATTTGCAGCGCCACGGCGCCCGGCTCATCTGCGATGATTTGACCCTGACTCTCGATGACTACCGTCACGTTTTTGTAATTGGGGCCGGTAAAGCAGGCGCGCCCATGGCCCAGGCCTGTGAGGAAATCCTGGGTGACAGGCTCACAGACGGATGTGTTGTCGTCAAATATGGCCATCAAGCACCTACCCGCCGCGTACGCATCTTGCAAGCCGGGCATCCTATTCCCGATCAGGCCTGTTTGGATGCTGGCGCTCAAATTCAGGCGATGGCGGAGGCGGCCGGGGAAGAGGATCTGGTGATCTGCCTGTTGTCCGGTGGGGGCTCAGCCCTGCTCGAAAGCTTGCCTCCCACCATCTCCCTCGCCGATTTGCAAACAACGACCGACCTCCTTCTTGCTTCCGGGGCGACGATCCACGAAGTCAACACCATTCGTAAACATATTTCCCTCCTGAAAGGAGGACAACTCGCCCGCCTGGTCAGTCCTGCCACCCTCCTTACCCTCGTCTTGTCTGATGTTGTGGGTAGCCCCCTCGACGTCATTGCCTCCGGACCGACCACGCCTGATGCAAGCACCTGGAGCGATGCCTGGGCGATCATCGAAAAATATGACCTGGCCGAGAGATTGCCTGCATCTGTGCGGGCGAGACTCCAGGCCGGCCTCGCCGGTGAGCTCCCCGATACACCTAAACCTGGCGATCCCATATTCACCCGCACTCACACCACCATCATTGCCGACAATGCCATGGCTGCCAGCGCCGCTGCTCAGGCAGCAGAACGTCAGGGCTACTCCAGCCTGATTCTCAGTACCTTCATTGAGGGTGAGGCAAGTGAGATCGCCAAGGTTGCGGTCGCATTGGGGCGAGAAGTGCTTTCCTACCATCGTCCTGTACCTCCCCCTGCCTGCCTCATCCTTGGTGGTGAGACCACCGTAACCCTGGGAGAATCTCCCGGCAAAGGAGGGCGCAATCAGGAGTTAGCCCTGGCTGCAGCCTTGGCGATGGCGGGTACGTCTGGTCTGACGGTTGTTGCGCTGGCAACCGACGGCAGCGACGGCCCTACCGATGCTGCTGGTGGCGTGGTCGATGGCCAGACCGTGGCCCGTGGCCAGGCCTTGGGTTTGGATGCATCCCACGCCCTACGCCGCCATGACGCCTATCCCTTTCTCGAGAAAACCGGTGCTCTCCTCCGCACCGGCCCCACCCGCACCAACGTCAATGATCTTATCTTCATCGTGATTGAAGGCAACGAGACGCCTGCCAATGCATAGCGGGCAGACGATTGATTATTTGCCCCTGCACTCTTCCGTTTCCCTTATCCCCTTGCGCGCCAACCTCACGACGCTTGCCCCTCCTTACTCCTTACTTCTTGCTTCTTACTCCTTGCTCCTTGCTTCTTACCCCCACCTTCTAATTTTTCATGATTGATTCCACACTACCCCTCATCGACCTTCACCGCCACCTTGATGGTAGCGTACGTCTCAAAACCATCATCGATCTTGGTCGCCAGCACAACCTTCCTTTGCCTGCCTGGGATGCCGAAACGTTGCGTCCTCATGTTCAGGTCACCGAGCCCAAGCCAGGGGTGATGGCCTTCCTTACCAAATTCAAGTGGCTAACCGAGATCTTGGTCGATTATGATGCCTGCCGTCGCATTGCTTACGAGAACGTCGAAGATGCAAAGCAGGAAGGCATCGACTATATCGAACTACGGTTTAGCCCGGTGTTTATGGCTCAAGCCCACGACCTGGACCCAGCCGGCGTGGTCGAAGCAGTAGTGGATGGCGTAGAGACTGCTGTGCAAGACCTGAGCATTCGTGCCAACTTGATCGGTATCATCAGTCGCCATTTTGGCCCCAAAATCGCCTGGCAGGAACTGGATGCGCTGATGACTCAACGCGATCATCTGGTTGGGCTGGATTTAGCCGGGGATGAAGCGCACTGGCCGGGTGAGTTATTCGTAGATCATTTCCGGCTGGCTCGTGATGTCGGCTGGTACATCACCGTCCACGCCGGTGAATCGGCCGGCCCCGAGAGCATCTGGCAGGCAGTACGAGGATTGGGAGCCAGCCGTATCGGCCATGGTGTGAGCGCTAATCAAGACCCAGCTCTTCTCGACTTCCTGCAAGAACAGGCGATTGGTATCGAAGCCAATCTCACCAGCAACGTCCAGACCAGCACTGTATCGGATTATGCCAAGCATCCCTTACGCGGTTGGTTGGATCGAGGGCTGCTGGCAACCA
>JAADFV010000266.1 GCA_013152695.1 Chloroflexota bacterium
GCCCGGATGAAGAGGTCGGTAGAGACATGGCTGCACGATACCGAAGGCCGCCCGGAGGGTGCGGGCCGGGGATAAGCGAATCTGCACTGGGGTTGTACACAGCGGGAAGGTTCTGTATGTTCTTTGACAGGATCAGAGGAGCCGTCATATAATTATTAACTTGCATAATCCTGCCTTTGGCAGCTGACAAGGGGACTCAACGGCGGTTCTTCCTGTATATATATGTTGGTAGACAGGCATGTGTCTATTCACGAGGGCGGCTCACCGGAGATGATGAAACGCTTTGAGGAATATCTGGATGAACTCACAAAAGGACATGAACAAGGGAAGGTGCGTGTTGTTTTGGAATAGTCGCGGGTCCCGAGTCCCGAGTCGCGAGTCAATAGGACCCGTGACCAATGACCCGAGACCCGGGACCTGAGCGGAGCGAAGATGGCACGGATTGAACGTTTTGAAGACATAGATGCATGGAAGAAGGCCAGGGAGCTGGCCAAGGCGATCTATGTCCTCTCGGCCGAGGGCCCATTCTCACGGGACTTCGGCCTGCGTGACCAGATACGCCGGGCGGCAGTATCGGTAATGTCCAATATTGCCGAAGGGTTCGAGCGTGGTGGGGATGTTGAGTTTCGACGGTTTCTTGCCATCGCAAAAGGTTCCGCAGGTGAAGTGAAAGCTCAGCTCTATGTGGCTTTGGATGCGGGTTTGATCGACCAAGCGCAGTTCAACGAACTCTGCCGCCTTGCAACAGAAACCAGCAACCTGCTTGGTGGCTTCATGAGATACCTGACGAAGGGGCGCGAGGGATGAAAAAGAAGCAGCCGCCGCGATACCAACAGACCATGTTCGATTCCGAAAGACCCGCGACCCGCGACTCGGGACCCGTGACCTGTTTAGGGATGACCTTTGAAAACGACGAGGCGCGGCGGGAGCACTTCCTCGGCCTGTTGCGCGAAGGGCTGGAGGAACTCCACGCCAAGCTCGACGGTGTGCCCTTTACCACAGGGGAAGACGCCGTGGAACGGATGAGGTCAGTCGAGACAAATTTGCAGGACAGCAAATCTGGACGTGCCGCAGGCACGCCCGAAGGGAGCGCGCCAGGGAAGGCACGCTTCAAATGGCCGATGGAGGATGATGCGCGTCTCCGTGAGCTCGCCGAGCGCATGCGCCATGCCGATTCAAGCAAGGACCTGCTCCAGCGCTGGAAGGACGAGGTCGGCTTCCCGCACGGGGAGATCGAGGACATCCTGAACCTGTCCGATCCACCGTATTATACGGCATGTCCGACGGTTTGGAATCTCTTCTCAAGACTCGGTACCCGACGTGCAGTCCTGAACGACCTCTCCCCAGCGGCCATATTCATTGCCTACAACTACAACACACCGGTGGATGTGCAAGCGTTCGAGCGCGAAGCGAAACGCATCCTGAAAGAGGTGGAAGAGAAATGCGGCTGGACATGACAAAGGAACAAGAGATCGAACAAGGGCTGATCAAAAAGCTGGGAGAACTCAAGTACGCCTACCGCTCTGACATCCGAGACCGTGAGGCGCTGGAGCAAAACTTCCGTGAAAAGTTCGAAACGCTCAATCGAGTCAAACTCACCGATGCCGAGTTTGCCCGCCTGCTCGATAGCATCGTCAGCCCGGATGTCTTTATCTGCGCCGAACGGCTTCGCCATCGCAATACCTTCGAGCGCGAGGACGGCACGCCGCTGCACTATCAACTGGTCAATCTCAAGGACTGGTGCAAGAACAGCTTCGAGGTGGTCAACCAGCTTCGCATCAACACCAAGAGCAGCTTTCACCGTTATGACGTGATTCTGCTCATCAACGGCCTGCCATTAGTGCAGATCGAGCTGAAGAGCTTGGCAGTAAGCCCGCGCCGGGCCATGCAGCAGATCGTTGAATACAAGCGCGATCCCGGAAACGGCTACACCAACACGCTGCTGAGCTTCATGCAGCTCTTTATCGTCAGCAACCGCAGCAACACCTGGTATTTCGCCAACAATAACCCGGAACATTTTGCATTCGATGCGGACGAAGGCTTTTTACCCATTTACCAATGGGCCACTCCGGACAACAAGAAGATCACCCACCTCGATGACTTCGCCGAGGCGTTCCTGGCTAAGTGCCGACTAGCCGAGATGATCAGCCGTTACATGGTGCTGATCCAGACCGAGCGTAAGATTATGATGATGCGCCCTTATCAAATCTATGCCGTGCAGGCCATTGTGGACTGCATACACCAGAACCGCGGCAACGGCTACATCTGGCATACCACCGGCAGCGGAAAGACACTTACATCTTTCAAGGCCTCCACCCTGCTCAAGGACAACCCCGACGTGGAAAAGGTTCTGTTCGTGGTGGACCGCAAAGACCTTGACCGCCAGACCCGGCTGGAATTCAACCGCTTCCAGCCCGGCTGCGTGGAGGAGAACACCAACACCGAAACCCTGGTTAAGCGCCTGCTTTCCGATGATTACGCCGACAAGGTCATCGTCACCACCATCCAGAAACTTGGCCTGGCGCTGGATAGCAACCACAAAAAGGAATACCGCAAACGGCTCGAACCCCTGCGGGACAAACGCATGGTCTTTATATTCGACGAGTGCCACCGCTCCCAATTCGGCGAAAACCACAGGTCTATCCGCGAGTTCTTCCCCAGGGCCCAGCTCTTTGGTTTTACCGGAACGCCTATCTTTGAGCAGAATGCCACCTATCGCACCATCGAGGGAGTTGAGGCCCGCATGGTCACTACCACCGACATCTTCGAAAAACAGCTTCACGCCTACACCATCACCCACGCCATTGACGACGGCAATGTGCTGCGCTTCCATGTGGACTACTACAAGCCCGAAGGTGCGCCCATCAATCCGGGCGAGACCCTGGCCAAGCAAAAGGTGGTGGAGGAGATTCTCGCCAAGCACGACGCCGCCACAGGCGGCCGCCGCTTCAACGCCCTGCTGGCGACCGCCTCCATCAACGACGCCATCGAGTATTACCAGCTTTTCAAAGAAATACAGAAGAAAAGGGAGCTTGAAGATGAAACCTTCCGGCCTCTCAATATTGCCTGCGTCTTTTCGCCCCCAGCCAATGGCAACCGAGACATTGCCCAGTTGCAAGAAGACCTACCCCAGGAAAAAGCCGACAACCAAGTAGAGTCCAACAAGAAAAAAGAAGCGCTTCAGACCATCATCGCAGACTATAACGCCCGCTACGGCACCAACTTCGATATTGGCGCCTTTGACCTTTACTATCAGGATGTGCAAAAGCGCACCAAGGATCAGAAATACCCAAACAGCGACCTGCCGCGCGACCAGAAGATCGATCTCACAATTGTCGTGGACATGCTGCTCACCGGCTTCGATTCTCAGTACCTCAATACCCTCTATGTGGGCAAGAACCTCAAATACCACGGATTGATTCAGGCCTTTTCCCGCACCAACCGGGTGCTCAACGACTCCAAGCCTTACGGCAACATTCTCGACTTCCACGCCCAAAGGAAAGCCGTGGACGAGGCCATCACCCTCTTCTCGGGTGAAGCGGGTGAGCGCGCTCGCGAGATCTGGCTGGTGGACCCCGCTCCCAAAGTGGTGGAGAAGCTGCATGATGCCGTGAAGCAACTCAAAGACTTCATGCAATCTCAAGGCTTGGACTGCAGGCCCGAAGAGGTTGTCAACCTGAGGGGCGACGAGGCCCGCGCGGCCTTCATCAACAACTTCAAGGAGGTGCAGCGGCTCAAGACCCAGCTCGACCAGTACACCGATCTGAACGAGGAACTGCGCGAGAAAATCGAAGAACTGCTGCCAGAAGATGACCTAAACGCTTTCAGGGGTGTGTACCTCGATGTGGCCAAAGATCTCAAGGCAAAGCAGGAAAAGAGCAAGGATCCGAATGATCCGGTGCAGCAGCTTGATTTTGAGTTCGTGCTGTTCGACTCTGCGCTCATCGACTACGACTATATCATGAAGCTCATCGCCCGCTTCAGCCAAACGGAGCCCAAAAAGCAGAAGATGACCCGTGAGCAGCTCATCGGCCTGCTTTCCGGCAATGCCAAGTTCCTCGATGAGCGCGAAGATTTGATTGAATACGTCAATACGCTCAAAGAGGGCGAAGGGCTGAGCGAAGAGGAGATCCGCGCAGGCTATGAGCGCTTCAAGGCCGAAAGGAGGCAGCGTCAGCTTGCCGCCATTGCCGAAAAGTACGGCCTGGAAGTTGGGGC
>JAADFV010000267.1 GCA_013152695.1 Chloroflexota bacterium
ATGAATGGATGAACGGAGTGTCCATTATTTGAGAAGCGCTCTCCCGGCTTGTAAATTACGGTTTTGCCCACGGAGCCCACAACAATGAGTGGTGCTTCCCCATAATTGATACCATAAGGAAATCGTACGTTGGCGATCGCTATCCACGAGAATAGCGCTAAATTGAGAACCAGACAGAGCAATAGAGCCGTTCGGAGTCGATACACCGTGGTATGATGCCAATAACTCATAAAACATTTCACCTCGAGTAATCACAGCACGGAATATTCACTGAATCAGGCGTTGCAATATCGTTGAATGTTCATCCTCGTAGATGACCTGCCACACATCCGACGCCATAGCCGCAGCCACCAGCATTTTCTCACGATCCTTGCGTACAAAAATCGTATTGATCCCGTATTTTCGCAAGGCTTCTTCCCAGCCGAATTGGGCGTTACTAATCAACAAGTAGTCCCGCCACATCTCATCTGGATAGAGCTCAAAACGAGTATCCATGAAGACAGGTATCGTTGGGCAAGCCCAAATCATGTAGCTACCATAGGCAAGATCATTAAAAAGTCTTGTCTTGTCCCCTTGCCGGCATAAAGTCTGTGTAGCCTCGATCGGCGTTTCGAAAAGGGTGACATAGGCTTGCCGCCAGGGAGGAAGCGGTAGAGAGGAGCGCCACCAAGGCAGCGTAATGAACACCATCAGGACGAGTAGCGCCACCATGACATAGTTGAGTAAAGGCTTGCCCCGACCAGGTACTGTATCCGGCCCTCTCCCCTGCGACTGTGGGGGAAATATCAAAGCAAAGGCCGGTGCCCCCACCAGGCCGAACCAGGGCGCCACTCGTCGAGAGTAGAGGCTATATGCCCCAAAAATCAATAGTGCCGTCACTGCGAATGCTGATAGCCTTACTCGGCGGACATAAGCGATAAAGAGAAGGAGAATCACGACGCTGTAGAATAGAGCGCCATCCAATTCTCTTATATTTGGCGGCATAAATTCGACGTTCAGAGTTTGCGAGGCCCGGCTTTGAAAGAAACCCAGGATGTAATGGAGGATACCCATCGGCCCACGCGGATTGGCGGCCAAGGCCAGGAGCGAGACGGCGCCAACAAGGAGCAGGCGTCGTGTCTCTGCCAGGAGCAAATGGGTGGTGCGCCAGCTCTGAATGAGGTGAACCAGGATGTAAATTCCCAGAAGCCCGATACCAAAAACAAAGCCGCCATGCAAATTTACCCATAAAACAAACAAGAACGGCAAGATCCACACAATCCGGCCACCTCGCTGGCGATGGACTTCCAGAATAAGCACCAAGGCGCCAAACAAGAGGAAAGAAACGGATTGCGGCCGGATATTCCAGTCGGAGCGACCGATCGCCGCGGCCGCGATCACAGCCAGAGCCGCGGCCTGGGCCTGCCCACCGTTACTTCTCAGACAGGCTAATTCGAGCAGCAGGTAACCACTTGCGATCAGGAGGGCGTGAAAAAAGATGACAAGTGGTAAATTGCCAAGCTGGTAGAGCCAATAGAAGAGTGCCTGCATCAGCCAGGCTTGATTGGTCCAAGGCATACCGGCACGGGTAAAACTAAATAAGTCGGTTGTAGGAATAGATTTTGTCTCGACGATGATCTGGCCGGTACGCAGATGCCACCAGAAATCATAGGGACGGATCAGGGAAAGGTTGAGGAAGATAAAGATAGCCAGGGGCGGAAGGAGCAACCAGAGGTCGTTTAGAGTGAACTGTCCCTTATAAAAACGACGCATAGCTGATATCACAGGCATCCCCCCTTCTGCTGTGAAGTCGGATAAAACATTGTCGCAAGGTTATCTGAATGATTCATTCCCCCATTACCATTTGAAATAATGACTATCGGTGTGCTCGAAAAGAAACAGGGCCATTCGCAGGATGAGCCACGATAATGAGATTCAGGTGGCGCCATTTAGACTTGAAGCCAATGGCTGCCATTGTACCGATTGGCGGTGCAGCCAACGGATCAGCAGAGAGACAAAAAGCATCGAGCGCAAAGAACCGCCATACCAACGGTAAACCGGCCCTTTCCTACCTGTTCGACTTCTATCATAGAAATACCACGCTGTCAAACAGCGCTTTTTCCCCGCCCGATCAACCTGAAGATAACTTCTCTCTTTCCCGGCGCGCCGCTTCTGGCTTATAGGGTTCCAGCACCCAGTCGATGAAAACGGTGCGAGATCGAAAGACAACTCGCTTCATTGCCCCCGAGCGAGGACGCAGGCGCCCGACAACAACTGCCAGCCATATGAATCCGGTAGAAAAAGCAATTATCCTGAAAGAATCTCCGAGCACCAACCTTGCCGAATGTGCTACCTCTTCGAATCCTATCCACACTATCGCCCAGGGGCTGAGAATAAAGGCGAACAAGGGAAATGCCAAAACTATCCCCACGAATCGTAAGAGGAGACGATTATTCGACTGTAACAGGCGGGCGTGTAGTTGTTCTAGGCGGTGATCAAGCCACTGAGAGGGAAAAAATAGCCATCTTAGCCCAACAATCACTGTAACACTTACGGAAAGAATGGAAATGGCAAGAAAGATCTCATGTGAAACTGGAACTTTAGCAGGATAAATAAGTCCCAACCCTATCGAGGCCGTCAACACGAATGGCAGACCAAAGCTAAGACCGATGAGTACCAGCGATAAAAGAAAACCATAACCAATGAGCAATCTCTTTATGCCATCAATCGTTTTTTGAAGCATCTATTTTCATCCCTTATGCTCCGAAACGTTGCAAGACCTGGTAAATGGCGTTTGTACCGAAATCCAGAGCAGCAGCCGGAATGCGTTCATCTGCCGCATGGATCGTTTCTGTGAATTTGAAATCTTCCGGCAGGGGCATTGGCAGGAAACCGTACGTCTGAATACCAAGCCGTGAGAAGAATCGGGCGTCGGTAACGCCACTTAACAGGAGAGGAATCGGGATGCCCTCGGGATCGGCTTGGCGTAAAATATCGGCAAGGGTGTCGAACATTGTCATGTCGGGTGCGGCAGGGCCTGGGTCATATCGCAGGACTTCCAGTTCTACCTCATCGCCGATGATCTGGCGTAGCTCCGTAATCATGTCATCCGGCTGATAACCGGGCAGTAATCGCCCATCGAGTTCGACAGATACTTCAGAGGGTATGACATTGATCTTATCGCTGCCGTGCAAAATCGTAGGGCTGACCGTGTTATGTAACAGCGGGGCAAAGAAATAGCCGTGTTCGCCAAGCAATTTGAGCACACTATCAGTCAAGGCAGGACGCGTCAACTGCGCAAATATCAGGCCGTTTAGCCCAGTGAGTGAGGACGCCATCGCATCAAACATGAGACGGGCGGCGGGGGTAACATGAACAGGCAGGCGATGCCGGTCAATTTTGCGCAGGAACTCGGACAACTTCGCCATCGCTCCGCCATGGACAGGCATGGAGCCATGTCCTCCCCGGCCACGAACGGTGGCTTTGATTGGGCAGAGTTGTTTTTCAGCAATCTGGATAGGATAGAATCGTCTTTTTCCAACGTGCAAAGAAAACCCACCAAATTCACCGATAGCATAGCGAACGCCGGCAAACAAATCGGCATGCTCTTCTACGAGGAACTTGGCACCAAGCTCACCGCCAACTTCTTCATCGCTTACGGCAGCAAAGATCACGTCTCCGGGTAAGGCCAAGCCCTCTCTCTTGGCACGCAGGAAAGCGGCTAACATCATCGCCACACCGCCCTTCATATCCAGGGCACCGCGCCCCCAGACAAAGCCATCGACCAACTTTCCCTCAAACGGCGGCTGCTGCCACTGCTGATTTTCGGTCGTGACGACATCTACATGCCCGTAGAGCAGGAGGGGAGGAGCGTTACCCTGGCCGGGCAGACGGGCAATGAGGTTGGGTTGCTCCGGCGATTTAGCTAAGATCTTCGTTTCAATGTTGGCTTCGCTAAGCAGTTTATTGATGAAAGAGATACATTCGGAGGTGCGGCCGGGCGGATTGGTCGTATCAAATTGAATAAGCCGTTGCAGCAATGCTACAGGGTGATGGTAGATTGAAGTTTTATTATCTGATGACGCCATAAGATATCCTTGATGGTCCTTTGGTTTGCCTATCTGACAAGCCGCTTACCGGTGGCGTGAGCGGCACACCGTCGCGGCCGAAGCGCTGCGCGCCCAATGCAGGTGGAATGTCA
>JAADFV010000268.1 GCA_013152695.1 Chloroflexota bacterium
GCCTGGAGCGTTTGTCCGCCGACTCAGTTTGGGCCCACTGGGCCAGTGGAGTACGGGGTTCTTTGCTGCGCCATATCGAACGCCTCGAGGCGGGCAACCCCACAGACGAGACAAATCTGCAAAGCCTGATCCGCGCCGGTTTTGAAATCCTTGAGCAGGCCGCCGGAGAAAAGATGTTCGTCGGGAAAATATAACCACCGCCATCCAAACGTGCCGCATTGTGGCACACACGTGCAAAACGACAGCAGGAGTACTGTAATAAGTACTCCTGCTGTCGTTAACCACAATGGAATTCCACGACTCCCCCCACCCATCGTCCCTTTACGTCATCACGAATCGTCCTCCGCGTCATCAATACGCGCGTCGTCGTCCACCACATTTACGTGCAGCGAACGCCCTCGCGAAATTGCCGCTACCACGATATAACCGATTGTCGCAAGAATCACCAAGGCCGAAACAATAAGCATCGGCAACAACCATCCGGGACGCTCGTACACAGGATGATCTCCAGCGAGAGCCGAGATTGGAGTAGCGACAATTCCCTCGGCGTTCGGGACGACCGTGCCAACAATCGAAAAGGCCGACGAAATACTGCTGGTAGCCACTTGAGTTCCGTTGGTCACCGCAAACAGACCTGCCAACTGGCTGCTCAACTCGCCTTGCAACAAGGTGTCGCCAGCCATTAACAGCCCTGTGTCGTCATTGCCGGCTACCACCAAAATCGCTTTTTGGGGGTTGAAGGGTGAAGCCAGTAATTCCAGGTAGCCGACGCTAACACCAGGCGGGATCCGATAGATGATTTGCATCTGCCGTTCGCTGGCAGTATCGTTCTTAAAATCGAACGGGGCGGGCAAGCTTTCGTTAAGCTCGACCAACAGGGGAAGAGTGCTTGCCTTGCCAACAACAATGAGCGAACGTTCGCTGCGCACTTTCTGCGGCACATCATCAGCATAGGCCACTGACAAATCAGAGATCATGGGGTTGGCGGTCTGGCCCAGGCCGAAGGCCAGCCTGGCGGCGATATTCCAACTCTCGAGATCAGCCCTTGGCAAAACAAAAGCCACATCACCAAGATCGCTATGCGTCAACATCAGATCAGGATAGAACTTCAGGTCAAGCAACTTTAGCCCCGCAAAGCTGTCGGTCAACGCGACCGGGATGTGGAACCCGGATTGATTCGATATAGTAAGCCAGGGATCAGAAAACCCCGTAGTATCACAAGAATACTCAGGCTGCATTTTGGCACTTATCACCAGACGATTCTCTCCAAACCGAAGCAGGCCTGCTGGCAGAGTGATCCGCATGTTCGACAATCGCACCGACTCCTCGGAAAAGGCCGTACTGGCAATGACCTGGTCGTTCAAAGCAACAGAAAAGGACGAAATGCCGTAATCCAACAACCCGGAGTGATAGTAAATCAGATCAATGTAGCCATCTTCCGTCGAAACCTGATCCTTGGACACATAGAACAGGTACTCTGTGCTGTCCACGCCAATGCCGGTCAAAGTCTCGGTCGGGTAGCCTAAATCCTGGAAACTGAAGTCCTCGACAATTGGGAGAGTCTTGACAAGCAACTGCACATCGGCGACATAGATCAGCGAAGGGTTCTCATAAATGAAAAGCTTCCCTGAGCTAACCGCTTGGGCAGCTTTGTTAACCGCATCCACAGAATTCCCACTTACCAGCATAACCGCTTTATTCGCGTTCCATGGAGAAAGCGCCAGTTGAATGATGCCGTCCTGAGTCGATTCCGGGAGCAGATTCGCAAATCCGCCATCCACCACAGAAGACGGGAATTGGACGTCCGAGAGAAGGTCAAATTTATCCGGCGTCCCTACAAAAATAAAGTTGTTGAGGGCAAGGTCATCTTGAGACAGTTGGCCGACCTTAACCAATTCAAAATCAAAACCCTGACCAACCATGGAGCCGAAGCCCGTGATAACGTTCAGCGCCGCCTGCAACTCCCCGGCATCTGGATCATCGGGAATCACAAACAGCGTGCGGTCCGGAAGCAAAGAATTCCTGACAAAGAACGGCGCCGGCAGGCGAGAAAGATCCAACTCTGGAGGTGAGACTTCAAAAGACAAATCAAAAAAGGAAGTGGACTTAACCACAATGAGGGTGCGAATATCATAGATACAACTGAATTGGGCGTCCAGCAGAAGCCCCAATTCATGGCGGCCATCTTTGCGCACCGAAGCAAGTGCGGCAGCCGGTATCTGGAATCGCATCGTTTGACTGCCCGTAGCATCCAGATAGATGTGGCCGATCACCTGCTTATTGAAGGTAACCGTAATTGCGCCCCCATACGGCCTTTGGTCCTCCCGGATTCTTCCAATATCCGCGCCGCTCAACAAAACATCGTAATTCAGTTCAATCGCCCCGCCTTCGGCCAAGCGCCAATTCGGGGGAATGCTGAAGATGACCCGTGTGGAATCGAGAGGACTGATCAGATCCAGATCCTGGTACCCCAATTCTTCGAAACTAACAGATACCTTATTTTCGCCAACACGGAGCAGCGTGCTCCCCGAAAGCGCGGGTGCCACGCCCAGGCTTTGCGCGGCAACAAGAAGCGGACTTGCCAGAAATAAACCCAGAAATCCGACAACCATGAATATTTTCTTTTTCATAATAGAACTCCCGTCTCTGTCAGTTCTCGGCATGACCATCTTGCGAAGAAATCTTCCTGGGCAACCGCGTCCTTAGCCAAATGGACGGACTTTATACAAGTATATTTTGTCGTCAGACTCCATGGCAATCTCAAGAGCCTGTTCGACCTGATCCACCAAAACGTTAAAAGATTCTCCCCCCTGGCGATCCGCCAGACCAATTCTCGGGTCCAGCAGAATATTGAATTCCCCATCCTCGTCGAGGGAGAGTTGCTGATTCAACACCTTCTGGATGCGCAGCAGTCTGTGTTCAGCAGAGACCCCATCCGTGGAAGGCAACAGAACGCTGAACTGCAGTTGGGACCATTTGCCCACAATATCGTTGCCACGCAGTTGGTCTTTCAGCGTCGCTGTCACTCTGCGCATAATTCTGTTAACGTAAGCCTGGGGCAGCGAATCGTAGAACTCCTGGATGCCGTTCAGGAAAATGAAGCCAAGCGTGAAAACGCTCTCCGGGTGAGTAGCAAACTCCTCACGCACGCGACGCTCAAAATAAGTGCGCGTATATGCCTGCGATTCACTGTCAATCATCCTGCGCTGGCTCAATCGATCCAAGGTGCTGGAAAGCTGATCACGGAAAATCGCCAGGCTTACACCAACTACCGTTCCAATCAGCAGCGCAAGACCGGCATCCTGCACAGGGCGTGGATGGTAGGGCTCAAGGGGGACAACCGCCTTATCAAGGAAATCAATATCGTAGACCACGTATAACTTCCTGATAAAATCAATCGCATACTGCCCTATGCTGTTTGCCAACATGGTTGCCACTTCCGGGTCTGGCCCCCGCACACTGAATCTCAGGATATTCGCATCAGGCAAGACTGTGACAGCCATTGTGTACTCTTGGTAATCCTCCGGGTTGTCGCCAAGCAGTTTTATAGTGCTCTCTATGATCTGACGACTGTTAAGAACCTCGGCGTAGGTGGAGATGATGGAGCGTTTATCCAAGGCTTCCAAACTGTTCACCAGATCCCTGCCCGTAACATTTTGAACGTTTGGACTGACAATGAACCGGGCAACGGTTTCGTACATAGGCGTGGTAATATAATACGAGTACACCAGAGAGAAATTGACAGCCACCAGCGCCGATATCAAGATCAACCACCAACCGCGCCGGATAATTCTGAGGTAAAATCGCATTTCCATAGCAAACGCTCCACAAGACTATTTTTTTGTGTACAGTTGTCACTTTTATTTTACTTCATTTTACCAGTTTAATCGTCGTTGTGCGCAGGGTAGCAATTTTTTCAAGCAAAAAAGGTCTTTTTTGTAATGTATACATCCGGAGGCCTCACGTTTATCGCCATATTCTTTTGGATCTCACTGGGGGGCATCCTGTACACGTACTTCGGCTATCCATTGCTCATTACGCTCCTCGCCAGACTGCGCCCAAAGACCGAAATCCGTCAGACCAACAACCCGCCCAACGCCACACTGCTCGTCGCTGCCCATACCGA
Organism: Chloroflexota bacterium; assembly: GCA_013152695.1. Next base: position 4,127 of record JAADFV010000268.1, read on the forward strand.
GGAAGCCGTTATAGCGGAGAAGATCAAAAACTGTCTACTGAATTACCCCAAAGAGCGGCTGCAAATCCTGATAGTCACGGACGGATCCACAGACTCGACCCCAGAGATAGTCAAGAAATACGCCAAGGACGGCGTTGAACTCCTGCACCAGCCGGAACGGCGCGGCAAGATGGCTGCCATAAACCGGGCCATGCCCCACGCCCGCGGTGAAATCATCGTCTTCTCGGACGCGAACAACCATTACCACCCCGACGCGATCGCGAAACTGGTGGCCCCCTTCAGCGACCCTCACATCGGGGCAGTAAGCGGCGCCAAGACGATTGAGCAGGAAGGCAGCAATCTGGGAGTCTCCGAAGGGTTGTATTGGAAATACGAATCGTTCATCAAAACGCAAGAGAACCGGGTGGGGAACTGCACCAGCGTATGCGGCGAAATCCTGGCGATACGAAAGGACGCGTACACCCCCCCGCCGGAGAACACCATCAACGACGACTTCTACATCGCGATGCAGATCGTCCGCCAAGGATATCGCCTGGTCTACGCCCCCGAAGCGAAGTCCACCGAACGCGTGTCCGCAACTGCCAGGGACGAGATCACCCGTCGGACGCGCATCAACGCCGGCCGTTACCAGGCCATCGCCCTGGCGTCTCAACTCCTGCCCTTCAACCGTCCCCTCCTGGTATGGCAAATCGTCTCTCACAAATTCCTCCGTCCTCTGGTGCCTCTCGGCATGATCGCCGTGGCGCTATCCAACGTGATCCTGGTTCTGGCGCAGCCGCAGAGCCGGGGTATCGCACGCCTGTTTTACCTGGGCACCCCCTACGGCGAAATCATGCTCGGCCTGCAGATGCTCTTCTACCTCCTGGCCTGGCTCGGCGCACGCTTCCCCAACCAAAACAAGCGGAGCAAACTGACGCGCCTCCTGTATCTGCCGACCTTTTTGGCGAACAGCAACCTGGCCGCCTTCAAGGGGCTGATCCAGTTCCTGCGCGGACAACAGTCCCATATCTGGGAACGCATCCCGCGGCGCTGAAAACGCCATCACCATGCCCCCCGATTCAGATTCCCTCCCCAAAGCGCTGATCGTCGATCTGTCCCAAAGGTATGGCGGCTCCACTTCGCGCGTTCTCTCCCTCATGGCAAACACGACCTCTGGCAAGATCGGGCTGGCAGGCCTGGAAAAGAGCGCCGTCACCCGGCAAGCTGTCAAACTCGGCCTGCCCGTACACATCGTGGGCCGTCACAAAGGCGACCCGCGCATCCTGCCGCGCCTTATTCACCTGATCCGCCGGGAAAAATACGATGTCCTGGACACGCAAAACATCCAGTCCAAATTCTGGGGCAGCCTCGCGGCCTATTTGACCCACACCGCTTTGGTCTCGACCCTCAACAGTTGGTACACCAGCGAACACGGACGGGGTTCCCTCAAAGGCCGACTGTACATGACCTTGGAACTGATGACCAACCGAGGCCTCGACCTGTACATCACGGTCTCCGAAAGGGACCGCCAGGCGCTTCGTCGGGCAGGCATCCCCGAAGAAGACATCGAACTCATCTACAACGCGGTGGACATCGATCCAGGCGTCATCCCCGCAGATCCACGCTGGCTGCGCACACACTTCGACCTGCCGGCGCAGTCCATCGTGTGCACAGCGGTTGGTCGCCTGGTGCCGGTCAAAGGATACGATGTGTTGATCCGGGCCGTCCAACGCATTGCGGCCCAGGTACCCCAACTGGCTTGTCTCATCATTGGACGAGGAGAGTGCGAAGAGGCTCTCACAAGGCAAATTCGCCAGGCCGGATTGGAACACCGCGTCCGGCTGGCAGGCTACCACGACCGCTCAACCGTGCTGGCCGCCGTGAAAGCAAGCGACATCTTCGTCATGCCCTCGCGATACGAGGGCACGCCCATCGCCCTGCTGGAAGCCGCTGCCCTGGGCTGCCCGATCCTCGCCACGGACAGGGGAGGCATCCCGGAACTGGTGAGCCACGAAAAACACGCTCTCCTGGTGCCCGCCGATGACCCGGACGCCCTCGCCCAGGCCCTCGCGAGACTCAGCACAGACCGCGCATACGCCCGGCAACTGGCCCGGAACGCGCGGCGAAGAATTCGCAGCGACTTCAACACCGACGCGCAAATCCGCGCCACCTGGAACGCCTATAAAAAAGCCTGGCTGAAACACAAAACGAGCGCCAGGCAGTCCTTTTTATCCCGCCGACGAAAGAACTGAATGTATCTCCAAACCCAACCATCAACACACCCGCGCGCAGCATGGAAAGAAAGACTGCTCTCCCTGGCGCTCAAAGCCGGGCTGATGCGCATCGGGCGTCAATTGTGGGAACGCTCCCTGACCGTTCTCAACTACCACCGCGTCACCGACCCCGACCGCCCCGATTTCGACGCCTTCAAACCCAACGTCAGCGCGCGCCCCAACGAATTCGCCCGTCAGATGGACTACCTGTCGCGCTGGTTCAACGTGGTCTCCCTGCGCGATGTCGTCGCCTGGCTGGACGGACGCCGGAGTCTGCCCCCTCACGCGGCCCTGATCACCTTCGACGACGGCTACCGCGACAACCACACCTTCGCCTACCCCATCCTGCGCCGGCACAATTTCCCGGCGGTGATCTTCCTGACCACCGCACACATTGACAACGACATCCCCTTCTACTGGGACTTGGCGGCCTACTGCTTCGCCCACACCCAACGCGACCGCATCCCCTTCCCCGACGGCGAAGAGCGCCGCTGGTCCGATGCGCGCCAGCGAGACCGGGTCAGCCGGGAATGGATCGAAACCATGAAGGTATTCCCCGAATCCGGGAAACAGGCGTGGGCCGAACGGCTGCCAGGCCTGCTGGACGTTTCCGTCCCCCGCGAC
>JAADFV010000269.1 GCA_013152695.1 Chloroflexota bacterium
AAGTTCCCGGTGAAGAGCAGGATGCCGGCGGCGATGAGCAAGAGACCGCTGCCCACTTCGATGACCCGCATGTAGCGGTTCAGCCGGCGGACGGGGGGAGTGTGTCGCCAGTGGGTTGGCCAGCGTCCGTTGGCCAACCCGCCAGGCCGCACAACACCCGCTGCACCCGACGCGGGGACAGAGGCTCCAAACAACGTTCATGGGGAAGACAGACGTCGATTCTAATTACCCCGCGCGGGTGAGCTTTGTCGTTGGTGCGCCAAGCGAACTTGGCGTTTCTTTTGGGGTGGAAGTCCCCAATGGGCAAGGACTAACCATCCACCCATACCGAGTGTTGCAGTTGTGGAGGAGGTGAAAAGGGACAGGGAGTCCACGGTCAGGCGAATTGAGGCACTCGACCGGAAACGGAGAGGAAATGAGCTAGCCAATACGACCTACAGGCCCTGGAAAGAAGCCGAACGAAACAATTGAAGCGTACACAGGGAACCACATAGCCCGCAAGGGAGACCGCAATCCCCCAAGACTTGATACAGCCTCGATAGAGAGCGAGGAGGCGCAAGCCTCAAGAGCAGATGGCGATGGTGTTAACGTGCCAGAAGCCAATACAAAGAGCGCGATAGGGTGAGTGCTCCGAGGGTCTGCCGGGGTCCACAAAGAGCGTGGGATGTGTGGAGAGAAACGTCAGGGACTTGGGAGACCCTGGTGATTCCTGGTTTCACGGGAGAGAGCGGGGCGTCTAGGCAAGGGATACGGATAATGAGCCACGAGAACGGGGAAACCCAGAAACAGAGGTAGGCCGGACTCTAAACGTAGACGAACGAACGCAGACGACCGCTGGGGCAGGTAGGCCGAACCGCCCGAAAAGGAGAAGGGAGGCCGAAGATTGCCAGGGAGTCAGAACAGCTCATAGTACTCGGAGACGGTAGGGCCGATCACAAGGGGAAGGGGCTGGCAGGAATACGTAGCCTGCAAAGGAAACACTGACCGGACAAGGAGGATCGGGGATGACAGTGCAAACCTCACTGCGGGGAATAGCAAAGAAGGCCAAAGAGCAGAAGAAGCACCGGTTCGGGAATCTCTATGAGATGCTCAACGAAGAGTTTCTCCACGATTGCTGGCGCTATATCAAGAAAGACGCTGCGTATGGCGTGGATCGAGTGAGCGCACGGGAATACGAGGAGAACCTTGAAGGAAACATCAGCCAACTGGTGGAGCGTCTGAAGAGAGGAAGCTACCGGGCCAAACTCGTCAGAAGGCAGTACATACCCAAAGGGGAAGGGAAGGTACGGCCCCTACGGAAGATAAGCTGCTGCAAATAGCGGTCAAGCGGATACTCGAAGCCATCTACGAACAGGACTTTCTGCGATGTAGTTATGGGTATCGGCCCAAGAAAGGGGCCTTGGACGCCGTAGACAAACTGACGGTCAAGCTCCAATATGGGCGGTACAATTTTGTGGTAGAAGCGGACATCAAAGGCTACTTTGACAACATAGACCACGCATGGTTGATAAAGATGTTGAAGGAGCGTATAGATGACGGGGCGTTGATGCGGCTCATCGAGAAATGGCTGAAAGCAGGGATACTGGACACGGACGGGAAAGTGATACATCCGGTAACGGGGACTCCGCAAGGAGGAATCATCTCACCCATTCTGGCCAACGTATACCTGCATTATGCACTTGATTTGTGGTTTCACAAGGTTGTCAAGAAACACTGTAGAGGGGAAGCGTGTCTGATGCGGTACGCGGATGATTTTGTGTGCGCGTTTCAATACGAAGAAGATGCGGAGCGCTTCTACAGAGTACTGGGCAAAAGACTGGGAAAGTTTGGGCTGCAATTGTCGGCGGAAAAGACGCGGGTCATCCCGTTTCATCGAAACCGACCGGCGGGCAAGTCCTGGTTCCAGTTCCTGGGATTCGAGTTTTACTGGGGCAAGGATAGGAGTGGGAAACCACACCTGAAACGCCGAACCTCGCGCAAGAAATTGCGAGACTCGATCAGACGCTTTACCGGGTGGTGTAACAAGAATCGAAACTTGAAGGTAAGGATACTGTTCAGGCGGTTGAACGCCAAGCTCCGAGGGTATTACAATTACTACGGAGTGATAGGCAACTATAACAGCCTGAAGCAATTCTTTCAACAGGTGAAACGGATTCTATATAAGTGGCTAAACCGGAGACCTTATTTTTGCGCAAAAGTAGCGGGTTTCTATTCGATAACGCAAACAGAGGCCATTTCTAATCGCCAAAAGAGTTGCCAAATGGCCCCAAAGTGCTATCCTTGGAGAAATGCTTTAGACTTATTTCTGCAAGGAGGGATCCGATGGCGATCGAATTTGGCTTGACCGAAGGCCCATGCAACACACAGTATGCACCACTAGCAGCGATTTCTGCTCTTTACCAAGCAAATCATACGCTGGAACCGCTCAAGAAGGTGCCCATTTTGATGAAAAAGCGGGTGTTCAGCCCTGTGGGCAAGGTAATCCAGGTATTCTTGAGCATTCTGGCAGGGTGTGAGACCTTATCGGAGGTCAACACTCGGCTGAAACCAGAAGTTCACTTGGCGACGGTGTGGGGCTGGGGGCGATTTGCCGACCAATCCACCCTCTCTCGCACACTGGACGCCCTAACTCTAAAGCAAATTGACCCATTACGGGAGGCGACTACCGCTATCTGGCGTACGCACAGCCGCATTCAGTCCCATGACTGGCGGGGATACCTGTGGCTAGACTTTGATTTGTCAGGATTGCCATGCGGTCCACGGGCCGAAGCAAGCCAAAAAGGGTACTTCAGTGGAAAAAAAACACCACTGGACGCCAATTGGCACGGGTCAGCAGCATTCGTTACCGAGAAACAGCTTGGTCAGACCTGTTCCCGGGGAACCGACATACCAGCCATTGCTTGCAGCCAGCCGTGGAAGCCACTGAAAATGCTTTAGAGTTATCGCCGCTGCAACGTCACCGCACCGTGTGGCGCATTGATGGGGGTGGGGGCAGTGATGAACACTTGTGCTGGTTGCTCGGACGTGGCTATCACGTTGTCGCCAAAGGCATGAGCAATCGTCGTGCCGAAGCCTTAGCCCGGCAGGTACATCGCTGGGATGCCTACCGGAAAGATGTCTGGCTGGCAGAAGTCTCACCGCCCATAGCGTATGGCTGCCCCGTACGCGTATTCGTCAAGAAACGGCTCAAAAATGAGCGTTATGTGCACAGTTACTATGTCAGCAGTCTCTCTTTGCCGTCCAAAAAGCTGTTTATGGCCCGCTATGACGACCGCGGAGGGGCTGAAGTTGAACAATTCCGTAATGACAAGAGTGGGTTGGGTCTGGAAGCCCGTCGAAAACGCAGCCTTCCAGGACAGAAAGCCTACATCCTGCTCACCGATTTGGCCCATAATCTGCTGGCTCACTTCTATGACCAAGCGTTGGTTGACAGCCCTTTTGCAGGCTATGGCCCTCAGCGGATCGTGCGGGACCTGCTAGCTACCCCCGGACGCCTGCTCTTTAAGAACGGTAAACTGGTGCGTGTGGAGTTGCTAAGTCTAAAGCAAATCTCAGAACCCCTGGCTATTTGCTTGGAAAAGTACTGTTCAGGCCGCTAAAACCGATTAGAAACAGCCTGTATTTGCATTAACTGAATAGAAATGCCTTGTATTTGCGCAAAAATAAGGTCCAAGTCAAGACAGACTTGAGCCAAGTGGTTTAGGCTCGCCTGTGGGTTCTCAATGAAACCAAAGACTGTAGCCTGTAGAAACTTCAGACCATCCAAAGTAGATTGGCGTTGCACGAACCTGGTCTGCCGAGCAACCTTGTTGACCGAACCACGTATCTTCTCAATAATCCAGGGTGAGCAGAATGTCGCGCCCCCCTACCCCCCAACTTTTGGGGGAATGTGCTCCCCCAGAATTGGGGGCCGGAGGGCGTCCCCCAGGTTATTGAGAAGATACCCAAAACGCAAAAAAATGACGGCCACCCGGAACGAAGAGCCAGGTTGTTTTGCTCTTTCGCAGAACTTACGGTATAATATCCTGTCAATTGCGACAGGGATTCTCCCCCTCATACGCCATTACCATGCAGATCAATGGGGATTGTTTGTTCATGAAACGACCAGAGCATACCTTCTGGGAACTGAGAAAACTTCGTTGGATTCTGCCGGC
>JAADFV010000270.1 GCA_013152695.1 Chloroflexota bacterium
GGACCATTTCGGCGCAGATGTTGGGTTCACCGTTGACGGACATCAAGCTGTTGGAGGTCTCGCCGTCCATGGAGTAAAGGCCCCGAGGCCGATGATACTTGAGGCTGCGGCTCAGGATTTTGACCCCGTTAGCGAACAGGGCGGTGGCGATGGTGTCGCCTTCGATGCCTTGGTAGTTCTTGTCGGCATAGGTGAATGACAGCATCCTTTCGGTGTTGATCCTCTGAGTCGGGAAGGTGGGCAGTCTTTTCATTATTGCACCTCAGGATCTTCGGCCTGGCGCATCGTCACGGTGTCGCGCCAGATGGTAAACCAGGTGCCACAGCCGTCCTTATGGTACCACCACTCCTTCTGTGGACCGGCCACGGCCTCGTGAAGATGGATATAATCATGGTAGACATCTGACGTCAGACCGTTTTGGTCTGGAGCCTGGCCGCGCTCCTCATTACCAAAGCGAAACTCGTATCCGCACCGCGGACCGCAGATGGGACAGGTTATAACAAATGACATAGGGTATCCTCTTAGTTCCAGGGCCCGTAAGTTATTGGGCCAGCAGTTTCACCCATGGACCGGAAGTTCTTGAACCGGTGGAGGGTGAAGGGCTTCAACATATCAGGACAGGCTGCATTAGCCATGTACTCGGCCATGTACTTACCGGTTATTGGCCCGGACTTGAAGCCGAAGTAGCCCCAGCCACAGTCCAGATAAAGTCCCTCATAGGGTTCGTTACCCTCCATGATCGGGGCCATGTCAGGGGTCATGTCCGCCAAGCCAGCCCAGTGGCGCATGAATTTAACTCCCTTCAAAAACGGCAACAACTCTGTCAATGCCTCTGCCTGGTGCTTGAAGTATTTAGCCGTGGTATTGGTAGTGTAATTGGGCCAGGGATCCATGTGAGCTCCAGTGACGATCTCACCCTTTAAGGTCTGATTAGCATAGACGTGGTAGGCAGCGGAGGCGACGACGTGATGCAGCACCGGTTTGAGCGGTTGGGAGACCATGGCCTGAATGGTCAGAACATGGATCGGTAATTTCAGGCCCAGCTTGGCCGCTAAAACTACACTGTAAGCACCGGCACAGATCAAAACCCTTGGGGTTCTGATGTGCCCCCGATTTGTCTCCACCCCGTTCACCGTGCCGTTCTCGATATTGATCCCAGTCACCTCGGTTTTCTGATGGATGTGCACCCCGTGCTTGGATGCTCCCTTGGCCAAACCCCAGGTCACCGCATCGTGGCGCAGGATACCGCCCGGCGGATGGTACATCCCGCCAAAGACCGGATAGGTTATATCTTCGGAGATATTCAGCTGGGGTACCACCTCCTTGCACTGCTTTTTGTCCAATAGCATGCTTTCCACCCCACAGAACCTGGCCGTGGAAACATACACCCGCAACCCGCCCATGGCCGCCTCGCTGTGGGCCAGGTTCAGGTTGCCGCAGTTAAACGGCATCATGTTGAAGTCCAGTTCGCGGATCAATTGTGGCCAGAGCCTCAAACCCTCCTCATACAGCCTCACGTTCTCCTCGGTCCGCTGGTTGGCCCGCACTATGGCCGTGTTCCGGCCTGAACCGCCAAAGCCGATGTAACGCCGCTCGATCACGGCTACATCAGTCATGCCGTAATTTTTTGCCAGGAAGTAGGCCGTAGCCAGGCCGTGAATCCCGCCTCCAATCAAGACGGCGTCGTACCGAGATTTGAATGGGCCTTCGGCCCAAAGACGATGCGAATGTTTGGACATCGTTTCCTCCACGATTTTGGCGTTCGTACTTGACGGGCTGCTGCTTGATTCATAATCCCAGCAGGCCTTCAACCGATCCAAATCGAGAAGGAAGACCTGCTCTGTCCGGCCTACGGCTGTAATCAGGGCCGATTCCCTATTGCTTTAGGGTAGCAGCAACTCGGTTAGCTCATCTATTCGGCGCAAGCCTTCCAAATCCTTCACGACTTTTATGATCGCATCCACCCGGCCAGCCGGCAGGATGTGGCCGGCATAAAGGCGAAATTTCTCCTCCAATTCTGGCCCTGTGAAGGGATCCTGACAATCGCCCTTAGTCCACTCTTTGGGTACGACGACGATCGTCTGGCTGTTGGTGGTTTTGATGGTTACACGGGCCATGCTCGTCTCCGGATACCGCTTGTCCAACTCGGTGTCACACTCAACGGTCACCTTGTCAGCCAGAGCCAACACTTTCTGATCGCGCAGGCCGGCCCGGCCCATTTGATCCGGCCCTATCCGCCCGTGGATCAGCGCTGTAGCCACGGTAAAGGGGAGCGAGTATTGGGCCGCCTCGGCCCAAGTCGGTCGGGGATTATCCAGGTTGGCCGCCTTGCGATGTGTGGCGATGACAATTTCCTGGATCATCTCCTGTTTAAGATCATGTTCCCGGAGGGCCTGTAATATTCCGTCTATAGCTGAGTGGGTCCATCGGCAGGCCGAGTGCTGTTTGAAGTATATCCGATTGATCTCGAAATTACGTCCGAGGTCTCGAATTATAATCTCTCCGCCTGGCTGTTCGGGCATGCTGAAAACACCAAGTAGCCCCTGTTCTGCCAAGAGGACTGCAGAAAGGCCAGTCAAGGCTCCCCAGCCCATGCCCTCTTTGACCTCGGGTGGCTGGCGCAAACTGATCCAGTTCATGATGAGGGCCAATGGAGTGTTTACCTCGGCCACACCCAGGGCATGTAAGCATTCCTTCGGTCCGAGGCATAGAAGCCTCGCTCCGGCCGCAGCCGCGCCTAGGGCGGTCCAGGTTCCGGAACCGTAAAACGTGTTGACCTGGTCACGATTTAAGAACATTCCTACCCGAAGGCCAACCTCATATCCAACCACAATAGCTTCAAGGAGGTCACGACCGGAGGCCCTGAGCCGTTCCGCCAGGGCCATTGCCACCGGCACAATTACCCCGCCGGGATGACCCAACGCCCCCCGATGGCCGTCATCAGCGTCCAGACAGGAGGCGGCTACACTGTTGGCCAACGCGGCCCATAGGCATGAAGTTTTCTCCGGGCGACCCCATAGTCGAGCTTCTTCCGGTCCCATGGGAAAAGACGTAATAAACCGTCGGGTGATTTCGCTTGCCCGGGATGATGTTCCGGCCAAACCGACACCCAGGACGTCCAACAATACTAGCTTCGCTTTAAAGATGACTCGGTCGGGGAAATCTGCCAATTTTGCATTGGCAATAAAATTAGCGATAAATTGATTTTTATTCAATATTCATCTCCTTTAATATTCGCGAAAGAAGATCTCTGCCGAAGTTGTCTGTTCCCAGCAAATGATTTCCATCGGGGGGATTCATCTGAAGCTTTAGTTGCTGGTCGATCGAGTCGTAAGGGGGCTATGTAAGCGGCCATGATTAAACCAAGGGTTAAAGCAGGCAGAAAGATGTGGCGTAGGCTCTGGATAAATACACCGTCCGAATCGGCCTCTCTGAAATGGTACCAGCCTGCTGAGCATCGTAACCGACTACCATGGTGGTTGGATTCAGTCAGGCACCGGTCCCTTTGCCTATAAGCAGTACATTCCTAACCGGAGAGCGGTAAACGAAGCACATTCTCCTCTCCTCATCAGACAGCTTAATCAGATTCCGACTAGCCGGCAGACCACTCTAATAGACCTAGCTGGGCCAGCTTATCCTTTGTCGGTCTTCCTTTTTCGTCCCAACCGCGCAGCTGGTAATACTCTGGTAGCATAAGGTCAAGTTCGACTACTTGACCTTGGGCCGAACCTTCGGGCATTGGCTCCTTAAGCATTCTCGGCGGCAGAGTGTCATCGTCTTTAGTGAAACCTGCTTTCAAAAGGAATAGCCTCTCCAGATTATAAATTCTTTCGCCCGCCAGAAGCAGATCATCGGGGTCGTAACCAACGCCTGTGGCAGCATTCATTAAACCTGCGAAGCGGGTCATCGCCAGACTCTCATTGTGCTCCACTAAGTGACGCATAGCTACAAATACGCATACACCAACTGAGTCAATGACTGCAAAGATGTCCTGGAGGTGCTTGCAGTAATGGGCCTTATTCTCAGGCGTCAGAGGATCCACATCCACTGAGACATAACCGAGTTCAACATAGATTGTGTCACCCCTCATATGGGAAGCTCCAATGTTGGAGGTCGC
>JAADFV010000271.1 GCA_013152695.1 Chloroflexota bacterium
CTCTCGCACATGATCACGCAGACATGTACATGGACCGCCCTCGTTCTTGCCACTGGTATTATAACCCGCCCGGTGCGGCTGTACGATATTTTTGTCAAGTCTGGGGCAAACTAACCGCGACCATTGATGAATCCCGCCGCCGCCCGCATACCAATTCAGCCAAACCTCCCCGCATCAGCCTTCGCCCCTGCTGCCGCCACTCTTATGCACCGCCCCGCCTCCACACCGCCACCCTTCCTCTCAACTCTCAACCCTCCACCTTCGACCCTCGACTCGAATGGCACGCGGTTTAGGTTTCGACGTTTTCTGTGAAGGTAGGGCGTCCTTGCTTCAATCGGTTGTACGGTTTCGATCTTCGTTTGACCGCCCTCGGTTCACTCCGGCCAGGCCGGTGGCCGACACGGGTCTGCACAATTGTGGCAAGTTTTGTCGCAATCTCCTCGGGACGATGAGCATCTCGGAATGTAATCATGGCGTTCATCGTTGTGGTAAAGCTGATCTCGTGAAGAGGAACCTCAAGGCACTCGGCCGCCTGGGCCATCTGGATGCGAATGGTATTGTAGGCCAGGAAAGCAACCGTGAGTTCTTTTGCGATCATTGCAGGGCTCTTGCAGCGAAGCATCTCCAGTCCAAGGCTCGTTTTGAAGTCGTCAATGTATACTTCGACACGCCAACGCCGGAAAAACAGCTCGGCAATCGCATCGGCCGAGTATTCCTTCGCATCAAGCAGCGTCGTCAGAACCTCGAACTGATCGACACGGAAACCGGGAATCTTGACACGTACCTTGACGATGCGAACGAGTAGTTCCTCGGGAAGTCTGGCATACTCCTCGGCGCTCATCTCTTGCCGAGCATGTCGCGGTCGCTTCCAGCGATAGATGGCATCGTTTTTTCCCAGCCGTTTGACAAATTCCAAGGTGGTACGGTGTTTGAAATGCTTGACGACGACATGGGCACCGCGATTGAGAATCTGGTGCACATCCCGATACGAACAATAGTACTTGTCCCCCAAGATCACATCGCCCACATCGATGTGACCCAAAAGGCGGCGAAAGAGGCTGCTCTCGCCGGTCCCCTTGCCCTCGTAAGGACCATACGCAAAGTCCTTCAGCAGGCCCAGCGTCAAGGAGAAGAGGCCGACGGCCCGCATGATCGGATAGCGTGTGCCGGGCGACGGCTCCTCTTGCGGAGGAAAGGCTTCGCGATTCGCCTCGCTATCAGCCATCATGAAAGTCGTGCCGTCGACGACCTTTACGTCATGTTTCCCCAGCCATTTCCAGGCTCGGGGTACCGCCCTCATTGCCGCCTCGTATTGGAGTCTGAGCAACGTTCTCAGGAAGTCGAGCGAAAGACGGCGGCGGGCCTCGCAATAGTGGCCGGAGTCCGGCGAGCACGGTTGGTTGCCTTGTTCCAAGTGCCATTTGGCAATCTGGATAACGGCATCGGCACACGAGGCATAGCCTTTGAGCATCTGCCATACGAAAGCCCACAATGTCAGCCACGGCGGGAACTTACGTTGCCGGTATTCCAGTTTGGATTCGGTGATCGCTTGGCTGACCAATTCCATCGACAGGGCCTTCTCAAAGGCAAGTGGCTTTTCTTCCAGACGTTTTCTCGCTTTTTCGACGTTTGCTGCAAATCGGCGTGTACGTTTCGGCGTTCTGACGGTATCCTTAGGCATCGTGGCCTCCTTGCCTGGTCGAATGCGCTTCGACTAAACAACTTCAACTGCATTCGACATAGCCAATGGAGGCCATTTTTGTCTAGATCATTTTGCTCCAATCACTTACGTCTTATCCGCGTGCCATTCATATCAATACCGGACCCTAGTGGCCCTCAGTACGCATCAACATACTCACGACCCCTGCCGCCGCTTCACGGCTCTTTGTCTTGGTTCCCTCCGCTTTCTCTTGCAGGCTGGCGCCGCGCAGCTACCTACTGTTGCCGCTACCGCGGCTGGTGCTTCTGCCCGTCGGTCTCTCCCTGAATTGTCGCCCCTGTCCGCTCATTTGGGCCTTCAAAACACTGGCACGCGATTACCATTTTCAGCATGTCGACAGCGATGAACCTCCGCTGCCGAAAAGTTAATTATCAAGACCTGACCCCCACTTCTTTTGTTGGGGCAGCACAAAGCTGAGGCTGTCGTAGAATTTGCCGGCCTTCCATTACACTCAGTCAAATGAACCCCACCCGTCCGTCGTTTTCTGCTTGATAGATGGAAGGTCTGCATTCCTCCTAGCCCGGTTCGCCCCCCTACGATTGGGCCTCTGAAGCAGGAACCAAACTGCTACAACGAATAGCCAGCCGTACGCCGTCAAGAATAAAGCAACCAGGTTCCAAGGATCTCGCGCTGGTTGCCATTTCATACAAAGCGCAAGGGCCAACGCAAACGTAAAAAGTGCTCCTACCGTATACGCCGAAAGCAGCAACAGATCCAAATACAGAGCGAGACGTCGTAGGCCTCTATAATTAGGCCATCCTTCCACAGGTATTCCGACACGACGAAAACCTTTAGCCCATAGTCGCGGTAGTGATGTCTCGAAGCGCAGGGCCAGTTTGCCCCTTTCTTCGTCTCGCCATTCCACGGTGAACCTTGCTCGCTCCAGCGCGAAGGGATCCCATTCGCACGAAACTCGGACGACCTTTGCCAAGGGCAAGGCCCTGCACTCCACTTTCCACCTTCGAATAAGGAAGAGCCAAGAGCTGGTCTGTGCTATTGCCTCAGATGTTAACATGAGCCAAACAACGTGGCCCGATTCTGTAAGCTCCACTCGATCAGCAAATATCGCTTGATGCCTGCTCAGCTTCAATCGTTCCGGTAACACGGACACGGTACCCTCTGCAAGAAGTCGGCACGACATTACCATATTCGGATTATCCATGGATCACTCATCATACCACCGCCGGGATAAAACGTGACACCGCCACGAGACGGCCACGGAGACCAAGCACCGCCGAACGACACCGCGTACGTCTCGCCCGGATCGGGCAGAGTGCTACCTCCTGGCTTATTTATCCATGAAACGTTAACATATCCTCCTCCCGAACCATAGCTGCCCGCCAGCTCGGCAGTGTTGTATGCCCCACTGTAGTCCTCCGGTCGCTCAAGGTTATATACAAGGAGCGAGCCCATCTCCAGGGACGCCACTGGGCCAAATCCGAATGGCCCGCCCTGCGTATATCCCAACGCCATTCCCGGACTGAAATATCTGTAGATCGCTATCCGCCCGTCCCAAAAGTATACGATCTGTATGCCGCCCTGCACCACGAATCCGCCGCCGGGCCCTACAAAACCGATGTTGCCTCCTAGATTGATACCAGGTTTCGGACCATTGATCAGCGACTGGGCAGCAGCGTCCATGGCGGCCTGATACACATCCTCGGATGGGGCTGGCATACCTGTGTAGAGGCAGTTAATTGGATGGAGAATCCAATCTAATGGGCTGCAACCGTCTAGCCCTATTGGGTCCACATAATATGTAGGAGTGTTCCCCACGTACAAGCGAAGATTGAGGTCGCCAGCCCAGAACCCTACAGGATCAGGGCTGAGGAACCGCCCTGTCGATGGCTGATACCAACGTGCGCGCAGGTAATAGATCCAAAGACTCGCGGACCATTCCCGTCCAGTATAAGCGAACCGACCTTGATAACCCTGGTCGGTCAAACGACCGTAGCTATCGTAGCTAAGGTTCTCTGTCACTACGCCCGAAGGTTGAACAAACATGCGGACCGAACTGAGGATGTCCGACAAAAGCCAAGAAGTGCGGGCCTCAGAGTCCAGCTGACTCATTATTGCGTCAACGGCTGGCCCATAAATGCGGCGGACATCAAGTCTGACCGTCTCTGGGCCCGAAAGTCCATCAGGATCCACGAAGTCGATCAGCGGGTTGGCGGCGAAGAAGTCGGTGAGGAGCACCGCATCGACAAGTGGGGCGGGGATGCCGGCGGGGAGAGAGGCGTCGGCGGTGATCTTAGATTTCACTGAATTTGCAATCTCAGATGCGGTGGCAGGAACAGTGCCGACTGCCAATAAATCAGAGGCTGACGGGGGCTGCAGGTT
>JAADFV010000272.1 GCA_013152695.1 Chloroflexota bacterium
ATGACCTTGGTCTCCGGGGTAACGGCCAGCCACTCATCCTCCAGCTCTCTCGCTACTTCCTTGCCATCCTCAAAACGTACCCGGTAACGCAGGCGCTTGATGCCCGTTGCCCCGCTCTGATTAACGCGGCGTTGATCGATGGGAAGATTATCGTCGGGCACCCAGATCGTCTCGTAAGGCAGGTACTCCTCCTCATACTGCACTTCCTCACGTACCCGCACGATGCGGATGGTCGCGTAGGGGCGCAAGGGCGTGCTCAAAGCCGGTTCAGTTTCGTCCAAGCCAAACAGCGACACTCCTTGCTCCGCCAGGGCATCACCGACCGTACTCTGCTGCGTGCGGGTGGCATAAGTCTCGCCTTCGACCGAAATCGCAATCGGGAGTGAGCGGCGGATGACAACTCGTAGGCCCGGTTGGACACGGGCACTGAGGGGCGGAAACACTGTGTCGCCCAGGTAAATTGGTACTTGAGCTTCGCTCAGGGCTTCACCGATTGTCGGTGCTGTCGTGAGCAAAGTCGCGGGCACACCCTCACCATCGATGACAACAAGCGGTGAAGCTCGGCGCAGCGTGATTCTCACTGCTTGTAATTCGCCATCCCAGGGCATGTGGGGCTTGTTTCCGGCAGGGGGCAGCCATTGGCGCGGGGGTAGAACCGTGTTTGCCTGCACCAGCTTTCCCTCCATCCAGACCTGATCCCGCCACCCCAGCTTAATACCCCCCTCCTGCAAAGCCTCTCCCACGCTTTCCGCCTGCGTCCAGACCTGGTGTTGCTGTCCGTCCACGCTAATCAAGAGGGGGCGGGCCGGGTGGATTTCGATGCGAGCACCATTCTGCAATTGCGCCGCCGATACAGCAATAATGTCTTGGGCATGGGCCTCATAGCCACGGCTGCTGAGAAAGCGCGTAACATCCCTTTGCAACGTGTAAACGGTACGTTCCCGGCCATCCACGCTCACCGTCACCTTGATCAAGCGCTGTTGCAACAGTAACGCCCCTCCCAGCACGGTCATAGCGAGAAGACCGATGCCTAACCATAAGCGTAGTCTGCCACTAAACCAGGGGCGTGGCGCCGTTGTCGCGCGTCGAATAGGGTAGAAAACATCCATGCTCAGGCCTAATCCAGGGGGAGCACCATGGGGTAGGGATAAGCCGAGAGGTTTTGAACCCGGCCATTTTCGTCAAACGCAACCGTGTCCTCGATACGGACACCCCAACCTTCATCCGGGTAATAAAGGCCGGGTTCGATCGTGAAAACATGGCCCGGCTGGAGCTGCGTGTCATTGCCGGGTAGCAGATTCAGCCGCGGTGCTTCGTGGATATCCAGGCCCAGGCCGTGCCCCAGGCCATGGTTGTATCCTACCATCGTGCCGGGATGGCTGCGTCCTGTGGGATAACCCAGCTCTTCGAACAAGTCACAGGCCATCGCCTGATAATCTCGGCAAGGGCGGCCCACCTCGAGCGCTGCCATCACCGTATCGAAAACGTTTTTTACCTGTTGCCAGCGGGTTGCGAGGTCATCCGGGGCATAGCCCAGGAAAAAACTGCGGGTGATGTCATGATAATAGCCACTTTCGCGGTCTCGAGGAAAGATATCGAAAATAATTGTTTTGCCCAGTTGCAGGGGCATATCCGCTTGGCCGGTATTGTGCGGTATGCCGGCATCTCGCCCCTGACTAAAAATAGTGGGATGGACCTCTTCCAGCCCGCGTTGAGCTAATTCCAGGCGAATACGTGCTTTGACATCGCCGATGGTAAGCGGCTCACCGTTGCTTTTGCGCAGGATTTCGTCGGCTGGCCGGTGGCTTTGCAGAAAACCGAAAATAGCATCGATGACGGCAGTCGTACGCTTTCCCACATCCCGCATCAGGGCCAACTCAGACGCATCCTTGGTTTGGCGAGCCTGATTGAAAAGATTAGGTGGCGCCTCGCCGACGACTTCAATCTGCGGATTGGCAGCGGCCAGCGCCCCTAAAAACTGATAGCTGAAGCCCATGTCTTGAGTGCCATAGAATCCCACGCGCCCTTCTACACCCAAATCGCCCAGTAAATCGCTCCATTGCGCCACTTTCGCTTGCAAAATATCCCCGTCATGGCGCTTCAGGTACTCACTTATGTCGTACTCACTCCACAAATGCACGGCATAGCCGCAGGCCTGCGCCACTTCACGTTCGAGGATGCTGACAAAAAGGTGTGGTGCCGCCCCCTGGCGCTGAACATAGAGGACATTTTCGAGATGGGCACCGGCGACAAGATAGGCAAGATCGCTGCTGGTGGCCGTGCTACCCGATACGACAATAGCATCGAGTTGGCGTTGTTTCATCAGGTCGGGGATGTCGGTTTTCATAGTCTGGAAGGGGTTAGTGAGGGTCGAGCCCCCTACTGCGGCCGGCGCACGATAATGGAGGCTGTGCAGTCATTGACATCAGTGCCGCCAGGAGGAAGACGACGTTCTTCATAAGCAAGGAGTTCCATGTCGGGAAAGGCCTGTAAAAGCTCGCCCGGTTGCAACATGTGATCCCTTTGCAGGTCTGGGCGAAGGCGATGGCGATCGGTATGGAAGCTGCGGTAAATGAGGAGGCCTCCCGGCTTGAGGGCAGCCGAGAGGTAAGGCCAGAGTTGGCGGTTGAGATAGCGAGTAACGAGCACCAGATCATAGCAATCAGGCTCCGGCCGCCAGCGCATCAAGTCTGCCTGAATCAGGCGGAAATGGTCGTTCAGCCCGCGTTCGGCCACACGCTGTGCCAAGATTTGCAGGGCAGCGGCGCTGATATCGACGGCATCGACATCGTAACCGAGTTCGGCCAACCACAAGCTATGACGACCCCGTCCGCAGGCAACATCCAGAGCCCGACCGCCCTTCAGCAGATACTCATGCTTCAGGAGCCAGGGACTCACCTGATCCCGGCCCGGGGAACAACCGTCGCGATAACGTTCATCCCAGCGTACCTGCGCCTCGGCAGGTTGCTGTGGATCGACACTGGGGTCTCGTAAGATGTGGGGAGTTGGGGTCATGGGAAGGGTTAATTGTCAATGGCCAATAGCTAATTGTCGATGGCCAATGGTCTGGGAAAAGAGACGGGCATTACGGGCGTTAGCGGGAATAATACCGACATTATAACCTAAACCATGGCAGATATGTAATGCGAGGGTCAGCTTTCGGCGATTTGACAAACATCGCTATTTGCGTTATACATCTTACCATTCGCACATGGTTCCTGTTCGCTATCTCCGAGCGCACACAAGAAAACCGTGCTTTAACATTCGATCTTAGCAAGATTTATAGCTTATCTCCGAGCCATCTCACCTAAAACGACCTGTCATGGTGTGATGAGCCGAACTTGTCTTCAGACAAGGCGCCAGTCCTTCAGGGCGCAAGGGCCGCTGCGGAAACGCAACGACCTCCCGACGCTCCCCCCGTGGAGCCGACTTGGAAAGGAGAGATTCTGTTGTTTGGCAACGCCTGTGAGTATCTCTGCTTTCAGGCGTTTTTTATTGTCTTTTACCTGTAGGCGTAAGAGTCTGATCGGGTGAAAACATTTACCTCGCCTTTGCTCCCGGCTCCCTCCCTATTTCTTCAGGCAGATTTGATGCATCATCGTTCCTCTGTGCCAACTTGGGCCGCCATTATCATTGTTACAACTCTTTTCGCTACTATCCTCATCGGTTGTAGTGCTCCTGCTTCAGCAAAAGTCGAGCCTCTCACTGTCTCAGCAGCAGCGGACCTTACTCCCGCTTTTAGAGAAATCGGTGAGCAATTTCAGCAGAAAACTGGCATCCCTGTAGTCTTCAATTTTGGATCGACGGGGCAGGCCACACAGCAAATTATGGAGGGGGCACCGGTCGATCTCTTTGCCGCCGCCAATATTGCCTACATCGATGAACTCAACCAGGCCGGCCTCATCATCCCGGACAGCATTACCATTTACGCTCGTGGTCGCATTACTTTGTGGCTGCCGGCCGAAAGTCCATTGCAAATTGACGAAATTGCCGATCTGGCAGACCCTACCATCAAGCGCATTGCCATCGCCAATCCCG
>JAADFV010000273.1 GCA_013152695.1 Chloroflexota bacterium
GAGAGGGTGAGAGATTACCGGTTCAGGGAAATGGCTGTTTGAACCCAGCCAGCTTCGCTGCAACCTCCCACACATCCTGCGCCCGACCTCTCTCGGCTGCAGCTGACCGTTGTTCTGGGCTCAAACCGGCCGCGGCCACCATCACAACGGGCGTGATGATCTGCGAGAACCAGTGCGCACGGGCCGTGTAGGGATGCTCCAATAGCAATGCGTGCAGTTCCACGGCCCGCTCCACTTCCCCATCATCAGTCAGCAGCAGCACCAGGCCAGCTAGAGATGTGAGTGTCGCCAGATAGCGCCGCGCGTGCAACGCCCTCTTGAGTTCAGTGCGGATATGCCGCCAAGCCTCTTCCCGTTGCCCCAATGTCCGTGCCGTAATTCCGAGCCAGGCCTGGCACCCTAAGCTGTCCAACACCATCCTCTTCGCCAGTTGAGTCGCAACGCCTTCCCGCAGGCATTCGTAAGCCAGAGGGACAGCGTCCTCCAACAGATTGATGCTGCCCAACAAGGACTTCGCCATCCCAAAGACGTATTGTACTTTGCTGGATTCCGTCAAAGCGAGCGCTTCCTCACCCAATCTCCTACCTTTCTCGTATTCTCCCAAGTCCCGATGAATCATGCCACCATACACATCAGTAAAGGCAACGAGTTCCTGCCTGCAGCGAGTGCGACGAAAGGAAAGGCAATCATCTATCATTGCCGCAGCTTGCGTAAAGCGCCCTGAGGCATGATAAACCAACGCAAGGCGATAAAGCACCTGGCCTACGGTGGTCTGCGCTGGTGAAAATATCATGGACAGACACTGTTTGAATAGCCGTTCAGCCTCGTCAAAGCGCTGTTGCCGAAATACCACAGCACCTTGCGCCATTAAAGCATCGCAATGACCAAATCGGTTACCCTCGCTTTCGTGCAAGCGTACTCCTTGCCGTATCAGCGCTTCAGCCTCCTTGAATTGGTACAGGGTGCGACATGATCTTCCCAATCCCACCAGGGCATAGGCCATACCGATCCTGTCATCGCTCTGTTCATACAATTCGTAGCTATGCCTGAAGTGTTGCTTTGCCTCGGCGGCATTATTGCGGAAATCGATGTACCCGTGTTCCAGGGCAATATCTGCCCGCAGAGTGTGCAGATCGTGCTGCGCCAAAACTGGTGAATTCATCACGCGAAGGGCTGCATCGGCCAGACGCTTGCTTTCTTCAGCATCCCCTAGCCATTGACGAAAGGTGCAGCGCCAGGTCAGGATCTGAGCCAGAGCATGTTGGCCTGATTCATCCTTCACGCCAGCGAGTTCACGGGCTAATTGTTCAAACACAAGATCGCCGACCGCAAAGCCGTACTGCCAATTATAGTAGAGGCCGAGGGCATTGATGGCCCGATCAAGTTCGATGTAGAGCCGCTGGTTCGCCGCCCAAAAGCAAGCAGAGCGCATGTTTTCGAGTTCTACTGCAATTGTACGCAGTCCCCCTTGTTGGTCACGTCTCCGTAGATCTTCCTCGAGTTTTGTCAGCCATCGGCAGTAGTACAAACTGTGTCGACTACGAACCTCGGTCTCCTTTGCCGCATCCTCCGCTAACTTTGCGGCGGCATATTGATGCAGCAAGGCATGCACCCGGTAACGCCCCGCCGCATCCCGCTGCAGCCAACTCTTCCCAACCAGGCCCAGCAGTGTCTTGGGTGAGGCATCAGCGACCTCACGAGCCGCGTCATTGGTGAAGCCGCCGCGGAAGACCGATATCTTTCGCATGCCTTCACGTTCAACTTCGCTGAGTAGTTGCCAGGAGGCGTCCAGCACCACCGGCAGACTGCGTTGGCGTACAGGCACATTGGCAGCATCAGAAGCAAGGAAATCCAGGCAGTTGCGGATTTCTTTCAGGATTTCTGCTGGATTCAGGACAGCCGTCCAGGCCGCGGCCAGTTCGATAGCCAGGGGCATACCCTCGACCAGGCGGCAGATGGCGGCAACGGAGGCGAGGTTGGTCGGGTTTAGTACAAAGGTGGGGCTGGCGCGGCGGGCGGCGTCGACAAATAGCTTCACACTGTCGACAGTGATGCTTTCGATTTCCCCTTGCGTGACTGACTGAGGTGCATCGAGGCCGTATAACGGAAAAACCTGCTCGCCCTGGAGATTCAAGCGTAGGCGCGAAGTTACCAACAAGGCGACATCGGGGGCGGACGCCAACAGGTCGGTCAGAAAGTGCAGGGCTGTCTCATCGATCAGATGCTCGAAATTATCCAGCACCAGCAACATTTGTTTTCGCCGCAGGAATTGGCCCAACTGTTGTCCCGGTGCGATATCAGCCTGATAGAAACGAAAGCCCACGGTATTGGCCACGGCGGTCGCCACAGAATTTCCGTCTTCCAGATCGGCCAACGGCACCAGAAAGACGCCATCCTTGAAGGTGGCAGGAGATTCCTGCACCAATAGATCAGCCACAGCCAACGCCAGCCGGGTCTTGCCCATGCCGCCGGGACCGGTGATGCTTAACAGGCGACAACCCGCATCGAGCAGGAGCTGACATAGCTGGGACAGCTCTCGTTTCCGGCCCACAAATGGGGTGAGATGAGCTGGTAGGTTATGGGGCACTGCGCCGGAGATCGGTTCCGATGCCCCCAATAAGCCCAATTGATTGGCGCGCTCAACCGCTTCCCGCCGGTTGCTCACCCCCAATTTGCCGTAGATCTGGCGGGCATACCATTTGACCGTGTTCAGGCTGAGGAACAGGGCATCGGCAATTTCCTGATTACTGCGGTGTTCGGCGAAAAACCCCAGAATTTGCCGCTCATGCTCATTCAGCGATCCGGTCAATGTGAAATCGCTGCCGAAACTGGCGGAGGCGTCCATTTCATCTTCCTCTCACTTCCATTATAGCGGATCTTACGTCTCCTGCATATTCTATCCTTTTTCCATCCCTCAAGGGTGGTGACATGATTATGAAAGAGGAGTAGGCTATGGGTGGAAGAGTCCATTCTTTCAACTGTCTCAACAGGAGGTTAGAGATGAAAAAGTTACTGTTCACATTGCTCAGTTTACTGGTTTTGATCGCCTTCCCCGCCATGGCCTTTGCACAGGGCGGTGGCAGTTATAGCGGCGATGACCCGTACGACCCCGCGGCTGGTGGCCTCGGAGCACTGCCAATGACGATGCAGCCGGCGCAGCCAGCTCCCACCCTGACCAACAAAGCGGTCATGGGAAAGTTCCTCGAGCTGTTCACAACCGGCGCCTGGGATCAGTTCGATCAGGTCATCGCCAGCGACTGCGTGCTTCACTATCCGGGCGGCGTGGATGTGGTTGGTCTGGATGCCATGGTTGCGGGCTGGCAGGAATTCTTTCCCAAGCTCAAAGACCTGCAGTTCACCGCGCAAGGGCAGGCTGGTGAGGGCGATCTCCTCATGGAGTTCATAACCTTCGAGGCCACGTATGAAGGTGATTTCATGGGCCAGCAGATCACCGGCACGCCGATCAAGTACAACCAGGTGGAGATGCAACGCTTCGAGGATGGCAAGATCGTGGAGTGGTGGGTCGAGAACGACCGTTTGTGGATGGCAGAGCAGTTGGGTATGGAACTGGTTCCGGCTGCGTCAACCCAGGCATCTACATTCCCCACCGGACTATTGTTCGTTTCTGATGATCCAGACTGGACAATGCGATACCTGGATGACGGGACGTACATTGTTTATCTCGAAGGCATTGAGGAGATCGGGGGCAAGTGGCGCAGCGAAGGTGATGTCATCTACCTGGGCGATGATTGGTGTTTTGACGAGGACACTATGCCTGCATCCTACCAATGGCAATTCGACGGCAACAGCCTGACTTTCCTGGCGAGGGAAGATACATGCTCCAGAAAGAACAGACTGGTTGGAGGGCCATGGAGTATCGTTGACGAGGAATGAGATAGAGCGCTGACGGCACTGATCGAAAGGATGACGCCGATCAGAAAGATAACACTCTG
>JAADFV010000274.1 GCA_013152695.1 Chloroflexota bacterium
GGCAGATTTTGCCGATGTTGAGGGGAACTTGCGGCCAGAGAGCCTGGAAAAGCTGGATACCTTCTTCGCTCTCTGCCGAGAACAACAGCTCTATACCCTCCCCACCTTCTTTGTCGGCCACATGTCCGGCATGAATTTTACCATTCCCTGGCAGCAGGGTGGCGATTTCTATACCGATGCGGAGGTAATGGCACGTTCCCAGCGCTTCGTAAAGGCCATCGTCAGCCGTTATTTGGAGGAAGACATTATCCTGGGCTGGTTGTTGTCCAACGAGATCACCAACCACACCGGCAAACGCGAGAGCCATATCCTCCTGGAGTGGATGCGCACCCTCTACGAGACGATTCGCACGCTCGATCCCCATCGTTTTATTGCACCCGGTGATGGCGGTGATGACCTTAAAGGGGACGGCCTGGGCTACCCCGAAGGCGCCATGGGAGGGATCGAAGAGCTGCGGCAAGGGGAAGACCTGGTAAGTCTGCACCACTATTACAACGACACGGATACGCTGCGCTTTTCTCATGCGCCGGCCGGCATGGTACGGTTGTGCGATATCGGCCTGCCGGTTTTGATGGAGGAGTTCGGGGTGAGTACGGCCATGTGGGCCGAGAGTGAGCAAGCCGACTATTTCCGCATCCTCCTTTTTACTTCCTGGGCGGCGGGAGCGGCAGGAGCTCTGGCCTGGTGTTGGAGCGACTTCCCTACCCTCGATCTTCCGCCTTACACCCATCATCCCCACGAGCTTTTCTTTGGAATCACACGAAGCGACGGTAGTGAGAAGGGAGCCGCCAAAGAAATGCGCCGTTTCGCGCGGGTGATGGCTCAGGTAGATGCTGGCCGCTGGGCACCGCAAACACCTCGCGCCGCCATCCTCGTGCCAACGACTTTTTACGTCAACTATCCCTTCCGCAGTGTAAACCGTTCTCGCCTGCAGAAGACCTTGCTCGAAGCCTACACCCTAGCACGCATGGCCGGCTTCGATGCTATTTTCCTACGGGAGCCGGCCCTGCCTCCCGAGGGCATCAAATTGCTCCTCGTTCCATTTGCCGACCTTTTGGCCCCCACCTGGCAGCTATTGCAAAGCTGGGTGCAGGAAGGAGGGATTCTGTGGGCGGGATTTGGCGGGGCGGTGCCCAATCTGGAGGAGTTATTCGGCCTCCGCCTTGCTCGTCCCCAAAACCGGCTGGTACCGACGCCACGAGAGCAGCAAGGAGGAAAGGTGATGTTGCGCTTGCTGGAACGCTTTCACAATCTACCGGCTGGCGAAGAAATTGCCATCGCCGGCAACAGCACGCCCTGCCTCACGGTTGCTCCAACCCAGGCAACCGTATTGGCCCTGGCAGACGATGGCCACCCGGCCCTCACCGTCCGCGACTTGGGCAAAGGCAAAGCGTTTTTCGCGCCCTGTTCCTTGGAGCAACAACTCATCGAAGAAAGCGAGTCCAATCGCTGGTCGCATGTTTATCGCCTCTACCAGGCCCTGCGCAGAATGGCAGGAATCATACCCCTCTTCGAAGCCACACGGCCCTCCCTCAGCCTGAGCCTGCTCGAGGACAGAGAAGGGGCACAACTGATTGTGGCCACCAACCACAGCGACACGCGTTTGCAAGAAAAACTCTACTGCCCGCGAGGAGACGGTCGCGTCACCGACATCGAAAGCGGAGAAAAAGTGGGCATTCATAAAGGGGCATTCTTCCTCGGTATGGAGCCCTGGGGAGTGCGGGTATTGAAGGTGGAGAGGCAAGAGAAATAACACCCATTTCATAGATCAAACCATGTTGCCGACACGACTGCATCCATAAACAAAAGGATGAGCGAACGATGAAACTAAGGCGTTATCAAGGTAATCCACTCATCGAGCCCCGAGGAGATGATTGGGAATCGCTGGCGACTTTCAACTGTGCCGCTCTCTACAAAGACGGCAAGATTCACGTGCTCTACCGGGCGGTCGGTGATTACATTCATTACGCATCTCACCTCGGCTACGCCGTTTTTGATGAAAACTTGAATCTCATCGAGCGGCCTGAAGAGCCGGTATTTGGCCCCGATCTCAAGTTGTGGGAAATGTCTATCGAGGATGCCAGGCTCACCGAAATCGAAGGCGAAGTTTATTTGACCTATGTGACCACGCCGATGCCAACACCGCCAGGGGCAGTGCGACGGCGTATCGGTCTTCCTAAACCACCGCAAGCCAATGCCCGCACCGCCCTGGCCAGAGTGGAAGGATTCCGCCACTATGAACGGCTGGGAATCATTACGCCCTATCACGCACACGAGCGGGATGTCGTACTCTTTCCCGAGAAGATCCAGGGCAATTATGCCGCCATCCATCGCCCCAGCAATTGGATTGCTCCCGACTATCCCACTGAGCGCCCCGCCATCTGGTTCACCTTCCTCGATGGCCTCCCTGGTCGGATGTACGACCACAAAGTGATCATGGTGCCAGAGCAGCCTTGGGAAGGAGAAAAGATTGGCGCGGGGCCACCGCCGCTCAAAACCGAGGCCGGTTGGCTTCTCATCTACCACGGTGTTGCCCCCGACCGCTCCTACCGGGCCGGTGCCGCCCTTCTCGATCTTGAGGAACCCTGGAAAGTCATCGCCCGCACACCGCAACCCATCCTGGAACCAGAAAAGACGTATGAGCAAGAGGGAGATGTACCCAACGTCGTCTTTCCTGAAGGAATAGCTGTCATCGCCGATGAACTCCTAGTTTTCTACGGCGGTGCCGATAAAGTCTGCTGTGTAGCCAGCACCCCCTTGGATGAACTCATCAACTATCTTCTCACGCAAAGGAGTGATTTGTAGGCATGAAACTCGTTCGCTATGCACATAACCCTGTCTTGGCAGCCAATAGCGAGAGACAGTGGGAGTCTGGAGCTGTTTTCAATTGCGGAGCGACGACGAGTGAGGATGGCTCGATTGTCTTACTGTACCGGGCCATACCGCGCGGTTACGCCAAGAGCACTGTAAGGGCAGGGTACGACAACTACATTTCGACCATCGGTTGTGCTGTAAGCAAAGATGGCTATCATTTCACCCGCTTTCCGCGGCCGGTGATCGAACCGGAAGCAGAATA
This sequence comes from Chloroflexota bacterium, assembly GCA_013152695.1. Next base: position 3,077 of record JAADFV010000274.1, read on the forward strand.
TGAGCGCTACGGCTGTGAGGATCCGCGAGTCACTCGGCTGGAACTCGACGAAGAGGTACTGTATCTGATTACCTACACAGCCCTCTCCTCCCCCGCTTTCTCCGGTGTCGGCAACCGTGTCGCCCTGGCCTCAACCAAAGATTTTCGCAGCTTCCACAAACATGGCGTTGTCATCCCCGATTTAGAGGACAAAGATGCGGTCATCTTCCCGGAACTCATCGGAGGGCGCATTGCCATGCTTCACCGCCTGGAACCCAATATTCAAATTGTGTTCTTCGATAGCCTCGAGCAATTATATCATCCTCAAAAGGACTTTTGGGAAGCCTGCGCAGCCTCTCTTGATGAACTGACGGTCATGAAGCCCATGTTTGAGTGGGAGGAAGAAAAAATTGGGGCAGGTCCGCCGCCGATTCGCACCGAAGCGGGCTGGCTCCTGATCTATCACGGCGTAGACGCCAACCATGTCTACCGCGCTGGCGCTGCCCTCCTGGATCTGGATGATCCCAGCCAGGTCATCGCCCGCTCGCCACAGCCCATTTTGGAACCCGAGATGGATTACGAAAGGAGTGGAGATGTGCCCAATGTCGTTTTCCCTGAAGGTATGGTGGTGCGCGACGATACCCTCTACGTCTATTACGGGGGCGCGGATAAGTGCTGTGCCCTGGCTACGGCTCCTTTGCCTGAGCTCGTAGATTATTTGCTAAGCTGCCGCACGCATTCGAGCTAAGATGCGGACATTGAATCGACATTGTAATAATCTGACTTTAGAGGGAAAAGGTGTCTTCTCAAACTGTGGAGGCACCCTGGCTACTGCCCGGCGGGACGAAGGCAAAGGGTTGGGAGCAAGTCCGGTTCAACCCCGAGGATT
>JAADFV010000275.1 GCA_013152695.1 Chloroflexota bacterium
CAAAATCAATCTCATAGCCGGGGCGTGTCGCCGCCGCTAATCGCGCCAACGAACGAATCCGGTCCGGTTCGTGCCAATTGGGAAAATCGATCAGTGAATCCAGGCCCATCAAAAACCACAATTCCACTTCCGGGCCCAACTCCTGGCGCGCCAGGGCCACCATATCCGAAGTGTAATGAGGCCCCGAACGGTTCAAATCGATATGTGAAATCGTGAAATCGGGGTTGTCATGGAGAGAAAGTTCGAGCATGGCCAGGCGATCAGAGGCAGAGGCCACGATTTTACCTTTCTTGTGAGGGGGTGAAGCGGCCGGCACAAAATAAACACAGTCCAGGCGCAAAGTATCCCGCGCTGTCTCTGCCAAAATCAGGTGGCCAAGATGAACGGGATCGAACGTGCCCCCCAACAGTCCCACTCTTCGAACACCAGGCGAATACATATTCATCACTCCGGCAAAAATAAGGCAAGGTTACCCTTCATAATAGTAATCATCACTCCAGGTAAGATCGATGTCCCCCACCGAGACAACATCACCATCCTTCACACCCGCCTTCCGCAAAGCATCGCTGATCCCCATCGCATCCAAAATGCGCTGAAAACGTAAGACTGCTTCGTAATAATCCCAATTCGTCATCGCCGCTACGCGCTCGATACGTTTTCCTTTCACCACCCAGCCTTCGGGCTTTTTCTCGATCGTAAAAGCATCCTCATCGACCGGCTCGAGTTGGGGTACCATCGCTGTGGCTTCGGGTACAGGCAACGTTTCCAGCAAAGTAAGGGCTCGCCGCATCAGGGTCTGCACATTTTCACCGGTGGCGGCGCTTATGGGTAGGGCTTCAACCTTCATGTCGGCCAGAGCCTTTTGTATCTCTGGCCATCGTTCCCGCACTTCAGGCAGGTCCATCTTATTGAAAGCAACTAACTGCGGTTTCTGTGCCAATTGCGGTTTGAATAATTCTAGCTCTTGATTGATCGCTTGATAATCGCCCAAGGGGTCGGGACTGAGACCGTTCAAGACATGGATGAGGAGACGAGTACGCTCGATATGGCGGAGAAATGTGAGGCCGAGGCCGGCTCCCGTATGGGCGCCTTCGATTAGTCCGGGAATATCGGCCAACACCACATCACGATCATCCACCACGGCCACACCGAGATTCGGTTCCAGGGTCGTGAAGGGATAATCGGCAATTTTCGGTTTGGCGCGGGTCACCACCGATAAAAGCGTACTCTTACCAGCATTCGGCACGCCCACAATACCGATATCCGCGATCAACTTCAACTCGAGGCGCAGCCAGCGCTCTTCACCCGGCTCGCCTTTTTCTGCAAACTGGGGTGTCTGATTGGTCGAAGAGCGAAACACAGCATTGCCTCGTCCGCCACGCCCACCCCTCGCCACCAACAAGCGGTCCCCAACCTTCAACAACTCTCCCAGCAGCTGCCCGCTTTCGGCATCATAGACCACCGTACCCGGTGGCACCGGTACCTCGTAGTCTGCCCCTTGTGCTCCCTGTTTTTTAGATCCACTGCCGTGTTTGCCGCGTTCGGCCTTAAAATGCACCTTAAAACGGAAATGATAGAGGGTATTGTGCTCCGGGCTCACGACCAGATACACATCGCCACCCTTACCGCCATTACCACCGGCAGGCCCCCCACGGGGAACATATTTTTCTCGGCGAAACGCGACAACACCATTGCCGCCATCGCCTCCTTTGACATAAATTTTAGCTTCGTCTGCAAACATAACTACATTATACTCGGAGGCGAGCAAAATAGACACTTCTCCAACACGAGAAAACGTTCCCTCAACCCCCTCATCCTTCCAGCGATGCGACCTCGTCCACAAAATCAAGGCTCACACGTTTGATTTCATCCAAAACACTGATGATATCCGGGTCCAAAAAAATCGAGAGCTGATCCACGCCCTCATCGGCCCACAGCTCACGTAATTGCTTGCTCACCTCGCGTGCACGTTGCGCCAGGGCGTTCACATCGACATCAGTCATAACGAATTCTCCTCAAAGGTAATATGGCCTTTCCTGTACGGCAATAGACGAGTAGACGAGGGCTAAAGATAGCCCAAGCCATCCAAATGCTCATCGATAATATCGAGATCACTGGCCCTGAGCAGCACACTATGCCCGGCCACAGCTGGTGGCTCGAAGCCCAGAACATCCAGAGTCGTAGGCATCATATCGATATTGCGAGCATCCAGGCGTTGGCCGGCGGGAATATCGGGGCCGCGCAGCACGTAGACACCATGTTGATCATGCCCCCCTTGTACCTCTGCCCACTGGGGCCAACCATGATCCGATACAACCACCAGATAATCAGCCTCGATCTCCAGTAGTTTCGGTAACATCTCGGCATCGAACCAGTCATACATCTCATAAACATGGCGATAATCGAAAGGCTGGCCCCGGCGGGCATAATTGTTCAACTCATGCCCTACCCGGTCCAAACTGGAATACTGCACAAAAAGGGCATCGACCGGAGACTCTGCCAGCCATTGCGGCAACAACTGCGCCTTACGCAACTCCACTTGCTTGAGATGCTCTAAATCCTCGGCCAGCGTGAATTGATCATGCCAGGCATAGCCAATGCCAGGGATGCGTTCAGTACGCCGGATGGCCTCGCTGTGATCGACTAGAAAGTCGGGGGGGACAGAAACAGGGCCGGTGACCGATAACTTTGGCGAAGGGAAGCCGGCAATCATCCAGCCCTTCACATGACGAGCAGGATAGGTGATGGGCATAGTCACCACCGCCGTACTCAGCCCATACTGATTCAAAATATCCCAGATGTACGCCTCACGCACATTCACAAATGCTTTGCTTCCATTTCGCGGTCGCCCCCACAAATCCTTGAGCCCATGCACATCCGCAGGCTGGCCTGTATAAATCGAGGTCCAGGATGGCCCCGTGAACTGGTACTCAGCTTCACAGTCGCAGATACCGTACTGGCTTTGGGCAAAAAGACGGGCAAAATTGGGCCATCGTCCCTGATGTTCGGGAGCAAAGAGCATGCTGGCCGAAAGACCATCAATTCCGAGAAAATGGAGACGCATAGCAATACTTATCCAAATGATGAAAAGGAGGATGTTGGTGAGGCAAGTATACCCTGCTTTTCAGCAAAAGAAAAAGACCGTTTCATTCTCGTCAGGAAGCACGGTTGCGATACAGCGCTGGATCGACTACTTCATTCATCGCCTGCTCATTAAGCTGGCCACCCAAAAATTGATTAATCCGCCGTACATACGGCTGTGGATCGGCCAACATTTGGTTATAATCCACGGTCATCAGGGCAAAATTAGGCTGGCCAGCCAGCCAGGATTTGACTTGCTGGACATGCTTTGCTAGCAGTTTGCCTAGTGTTTCATCATCGACAGAGGAAGTTTCGCCTCTTCGTTCCAACATTTTGCGTTGCGACGCCAGCACCTCACTCATGCGGCGCTCCATGAACAACACCTTGTATTCATAACCAGGGGGCAGATGCTCCAGTAGAGCGGAAATCACCTTGACCGCCTTGCCCTGCGCTTCCTCCACCCAGGCAGTATCCCCTTTATCGAGCTGTTTCACTCGCTCGAACTCATAATAGCCTTTGGGATTATCGGTATCGGCCTCACGCTCCCCGTCGGTGACCACTGACAGCCCCCCGGCTTCCAACATCTTCATCAGCATGGAGGTACCCGAGCGCGGCAGCCCTGAGACGACGATTACTGGTTGAGGTCGCTTCGCAGTAGTAGATTTCTGCAGACGTTTCAGTAATGATTTCATCGAGGTTTCCTCCGCTAAATCATGTGTCTCCTAAAAATGCTCCGTGCAGATAGGGAAATCGCAGTTCTGCATCGTAAATAGGATACAGATTGACATCAATGTAGACCCGCAGCACAGTAACCCTGTAAACCAGTAACCCAGAAAACCAGGCCGGTTGGAGGC
>JAADFV010000276.1 GCA_013152695.1 Chloroflexota bacterium
TTTCTGGCGACCACGGCACTCGCTCGTAGGGTAGTGCTTCGGGGGGCGGGAAGAAGAATACCTGCTCCCCACCATCTTCGAGCCACACCCGCAGTTGCTCGACCATCAACTGTGCCGTTTCGGGGCGAGCTGTAAGCAAGAGCAGAGGCCGCGATAATTCTTTACTGAGAGCGGCTGTGACAAAGCTACGGGCAGCAGCAATGATGCCCAAGGGGTGTCGTGGAGGCCGTCCTTGAGCCAGACCTGCGCATAACTCGCGAAAGGTGCTATGGCTTTGCAGGATGGGGAGAAGGCCCGATAAGCACAGAGAGGGTTTATCTGTCGCCGGGGCCATTTGGTCTTTGTTCACGCTGATAGAAGAACCGGCGCCGTTGTTCATGCGGCCGAATTGAATGTGTTCATGGCAGCATCAAGACCCTGCTCGAGCCAGTACTCGATGGCTTTCACCGCCCGATCGCGTGTCTGTACCATGATTTCCTCTTCAGCAGGGCTGAAGTCCTGGAGTACGTAGGCGGCCGGGTCCATGCGCCCGGGAGGGCGACCGATGCCCACACGCAAACGGGGGAATTGGTTGCTTCCCAAACGGTTGATGATTGATTTCAGGCCATTATGGCCCCCGGCGCCGCCAAAGGGGCGCAGGCGCAGTTTTCCGGTGGGCAGGTCGAGATCATCGACGATGACCAATAAGTGGGAAAGGTCAATTTTGTAATAGGCAACCAAGGGTTGCACGGCTTCACCACTGGCATTCATGAATGTTTCAGGCTTGACCAGCAAAAGGCGATGTTCATCAACCCAACCGCTGGCGATGAGTGCCTTGTGCTGACGTTTGCTGAAAGACAAATTGTGAACGCGGGCAAATTCGTCGAGGATTTGATAGCCGATATTATGACGGTTGTGTTGGTAGCGCAGCCCAGGGTTACCCAGGCCAACGATCATATACATGTCGGGGAAAGAATCTATGGAAGCGGATGGCTGAAAATTGGTCCAGAATTGTTTCAGCCAGGAGCGAAGCCGGATCATTGCTGTGATAAGGAGAAGTTACGCTTCCCACCCGCGCCAGAAGCAGGATGATGCAGCCGGCGATTGCGGCAATTCTCGCTGAATTGTTCTGAGTTGGGCATGAGCGAGGTCAAACGAGGAAGCGGTAATACAACCATGTCAGGAGGTTTTTGACGCCAAAGAAGAAGCCTACGGCGAGGAAGATTGCCAGAACAATACTGGCGCCGCGCAGAAAACCACGAACAGCTTGTTGCGCCAGTTGCAAGGGGGAGTTCTCTCCGCCGCTACCGCTATTGCCATTATCGGCTGCTGCCAGGGAGGTGGGTGTCGGGGTGGCTGCCGGTGTTGGGGTGGGGATTTCGGGCGTGATAAAGACGGGCGTAGCCGTTGGTGGGATGGGGGTAGGTGTAACGGTGGGCGTAGGCGAAATCTCAGGGGTAGGTGTTTCTGTGGGCAGGCTATTGGCGACTAGGATGCGTTGCACCTTGAATTCATCGTAGTTGCCATCACGATGCACGACCCGCAAGCGCAGGGTATAGGTGCCATCAGGGACAGTCTGCGTGTTCCAGCTCCCTAAAACACCATCTTGCACCGGTATTTCGCTTACGGTGATATTGAACCAGTTCTGGGTACCGTAAGGGGCAGCGGCAAGTTCATATTTCCAAAAATCAGGGTGGGTGGCTGTACCCCGAATATCTACGACACCCCGCACCAGTTCAGTCTCGGGGGGATAGCTGATGGGCGGGCCTTGGGCTATGGTTGGGGCTGGCACAAGCAGGATGGCCAGGAGCAAGAGCCAGAAAAAGTGGTAAGGTTTGTGCATAATCAGTGATTTATCGTCATGTCCGTCGCCCCGTCCGGGCGAAAATAGCGGAAGGTTGGTCTTATGGCGAAGGTAAAGGAGTGGGGTGCGTCAATTCGGGAACGAACCAACACAACCTCTTAGTTTAGCATAGCACCCTTGCGGCAAACAAACAATCAGCGGCCTTGTCCCACTCTCTCGTCCGCATCCGCCCATTTTCATCCGTTTTGGCGTGCGTAACATCGTTACATGCACCGCGAGACCCTTCACTGGCGTTTCGTGTTCATGTTGGTTGCGTGTTTCACCCGTTCAGGGTGACACATTGTGTTTTCTTATCTAACAAGACTTCCGGCTTTGACCTTTGTCTTTAGAGGGCTATGGACTATCGCGTAGCGACAGCCGGCGATTGACGAATCAGGCCTACGGTGGATGAGATGTATCGTTACTGGTTAGTGCACTTCGTGGCTGTTCGCGGAGCAGATAATGATGCTACAATGGAGTATCAAAAAAAATGTACCCACTCTTCTCTTTTTCCCCAACATCACCTTTTCTCCGCATAATTATCCATGTTCAATAAACTCTTGATTGCTACCCACAATCCCGGAAAAGTACGCGAGTATCGGGATTTATTGGCTGATCTTCCCCTCGCCATCACTTGGCTTGACGCCGAAAAAATCGATTTAGATGTTGAAGAAACGGGTTCTACTTTTGCCGAAAATGCCATTCTCAAGGCACAAGCCTACGCCCATCTTAGCGGGCTTCTTACCTGGGCTGATGACAGCGGCCTCGAAGTCGATGCTCTGGACGGGTGGCCGGGTGTGGCTTCGGCCCGCCATGCCGGCCCCGATGCCAGTGACGCAGACCGCATCGCCATATTGCTGGAAAAGCTCAAAGATGTCCCTTTTGAAAGGCGTACTGCTGTTTTTCGCTGTGTCGTCGCACTCGCTACACCCGATGGCCGGGTCTGGACAGCACAAGGGAGCAGTAGCGGCGTCATCCTCGAGGCCCCACGCGGCAAAGGCGGATTTGGTTATGATCCCGTCTTCTTAGTGCCAAAATTCGACCGTACCTACGCCGAACTCAGCCCCAGCGAAAAGCACGCCATCAGCCATCGCGGCCGAGCTGCAAAACGGGCACGGGAGATATTGGCAAGAATTCTCCTGGATGAGAATGCTTCCTCACCTGATTCCGTTGAGTAGAGTCCTAGTTCCTGTCATTATTCCTGCTGCCGTAATCTATCCAAAAAGCCAGAAATGGCACTTGTGACGAGGAGGGGCTGTTCCAGCAACATCATGTGTCCCGCCCCTTCGATCACGGTCAGATCGGCGTCAGGTAATTGTTGTGCCATGAATTTTGCATATTTGAGCGGAGTCATTTGATCCTGGCTGCCAGCGATAATCAACGTCGGTAATGTGATTTGTGATAACTGCTCCATCAAGTCGAAACGGTCACAAGCCAACCAATCACCATACATGACATCGGTATCCACGGCTAGAAAATAGCGCAGATATTGGCGACGCTGGGCCTCACTGGCACGCTGACCATGCACCCAGCCAACGAGAAGCTCACCGATCCCTTTGGGATCAGTACGAATCCGATGGAGAATATCCGGGTGTACACGTAGACGGGCACCAGTCCCCACCAGAATCATGCCCACCAGCCGCCGGGGATAGCGCAGGGCAAACATTTGGGCGATGGCGCCACCCATGGAGTGTCCGGCCAAGACAAAGCGCTCCAGACCGATCACATCCGCCCAATCACGCAGGAATTCGGCATAGGCACCGATATCATCACGTCCTGGGGCTTGCGAGCGGCCATGCCCAGGCAGATCGAGGGCGTAGACGTCGTGGTTGGGTAAGCGACGCAGGCCTGGGGGCCAGTGAAACAGGTTTCCACCAGCACCATGAATCAGGACTAGAGCTGGCTTGCGACCACCGAGGTCTTGACGGGATTCGCTATAGTGAATTCGCTGGTTTTGGACGGTGGCAAAGGGCATAGTGTTTTATTCTTGGGAGCAAAAAATAGGAAATAGGCCGACAGTGCGTGTTACGTACGCCCATCATGATGAAAATAGGCGGCGCACAGACCATCTGTAACCCGGAAAACCTGTAAACCGGAAAACC
>JAADFV010000277.1 GCA_013152695.1 Chloroflexota bacterium
GTTTCACTCAGGGTGACATATGCTCCGCACATGCACCGCTAGAGGGGTATGTTTCAACATATGGGCGGGCTGGAGAGGGGGCAGCACCCCGCGATTTTACTCTCCTTGTGCATTCCCATTTGTTATGATACAGTCAGTCTTACCCCTTCATCATCCTCCCTGCACCACATTGCCAGGGCGAATCTACGCCCGGGAGTGCCTTCACTTGACAACCCTGTTGTTAGCTGGCATTGTTTTGGTCGCAGCCATGCTGCAAACATTATCGGGGTTCGGCTTTGCCTTGGTCGTGATGCCCTTAGCGGTACACCTGGTCGGCATCTACACGGCAGCGCCTTTTGTGGCCGCGATTGCACTTTCCCTCTATGCCATCAACCTTTTACGCCAAAGGCAGGCGCTCGATTGGACTGAGCTACGCCGGTTGGGTGTGGTGGCGGCGCTTGGTGCACCGGTAGGCATCTGGTTGCTGACGCGTGTCGATGCAAATATTATCCGTACGGCATTAGGCAGTCTCCTCGCCAGTTATGCTCTCTACACTCTATTTGGACAGAAAAAGGTGCGACCCATCACTCAGCGCTGGGCTTATGTCAGCGGCTTCGCCGCGGGCTGTCTGGGTGGCGCCTACAACATCCCGGGCCCACCGCTCATTCTTTATGGATCGTTGCGCCAATGGCCACATCAGCGTTTTCGCGCCGTGCTTCAAGCCATCTTTCTTGTCAACGGTATGGTCGTCGTGGGCACACATCTCCTTACCCGCCACTACACTCAGAGTGTACGCGCTCTGCTTTGGCCGGCCTGGCCCGCCTTACTGATCGGTGTGGCGCTTGGGGCACGGCTCGATCAACACCTGCCTCCTCAGTACCTGCGTAACCTGATTATGGTCCTCATTTTTGTTCTGGGACTGTCCTTGATTGTAAGATAAATAAGTACTCACGCTCTCTTCTGCACACACCCACACATCCCCCATGCAAACCATGTTTTTAGAGGTGACACCAGCCCGCATGGTGCTGACCAAGGCGTTAGGGCGTCTCGACCCAGCGGCCTACTTTGGCCCAACCTCACCCCTGCATCTCGTCGATCTTCCTGATCCGCCGCTGCCTGCCCCAAATTGGGTACGGGTGCGGAATCGCATGTGTGGCATCTGTGGCAGCGATTTGCATCAAATCTTCCTGGATGTCAGCCTGGATGTGGCGCCAACAGCTCTACCCGCCCATCACCGCAATTATCTGGGACACGAGATGGTGGGAGAGGTAATAGAGGTGGGTGAGGATGTGACGGAGTTTGTGCCAGGGGAACGGGTAGTACGCTGGGGCCGTGGTGATGACTGTCGCGCTCAGGGACGTGAAGAACTGTGTCCGGCCTGTGCACGCGGCCACCGCGTATTATGTGAATTTGCTTCGGAAGCACACGCGCATGAAGCGGTTGGCGGCGGCTTTGGTGATACTTTCATTACCCCAGCCAGCACCTTGCTCAAAGTCCCTGCCACGCTCTCAGACGAGCAGGCCATTTTCAGCGAACCGGCAGCGGTGGCAATCCATGCTGCCTACCGCCAAATACCCTGCCCCGGCGAGCAGGTGCTGGTGCTGGGCTGCGGTACGATCGGCTTTATCCTCATCCAGGTCTTACGCATTTTGCAACCTGCCTGCAAAATCACAGCCCTGGCCGAATTCGACTGGCAGGCAGAATTAGCGCAAAGCCTGGGGGCAGATGCCACTTTTCTCACCAACGAAGATGGTTATGCTCGCGTTGCCGAGATTACAAAAGCACGCTTGTATGAAGGCCGGATGGGAAATCGTATGTTGATGGGCGGATTCGACATCGTTTTCGATGTGGTAGGTATCGCCCATACCTTGAACAATGCTCTGCGCTGGACCCGCTCCCGCGGAACGGTAGTACTTGTCGGTGTAAACCTTCACCGCATGAATCTGGATATGACGCCGGTATGGTATCAGGAAGTCAATCTTCTCGGGGCTATTGGCCACGACATCGTCACCTGGGGAGGTGAAGCGATCTCGACTTTTGAACTGGCCATGCGCTGGATGAATGACGGAACCCTTACGACAGAACCCTTGCTTACCCACTGTTTCCCTCTCTCTGCCTATCGGCAGGCCTTTACTACTGCCATACAAAAACAACGCCACCGCACCATTAAAGCCGCTTTTACTTTCGCTAATTCTTGATCACCCACCACACACAAGGAGGTCTATCATGACAGCATCGGTTGCTACGATGCCACGCTCAACGCGACGAGAACGCATTGCCTGGTATTTGTATGACTTTGGCAATTCCGCCTATGCCGCGGTCGTGCTTCTGGCCGTCTATTCGGCCTATTTTCAGGGTTCGGTCGTCGGCGGCGCCCGCGGCACCAAACTATGGGGCTACGCCGTTTTTGTGGCGATGCTGGTAGTTGCCGTTACCGCCCCATTCCTGGGCGCGATCGCCGACTATTCGGGTGCCAAGAAACGATTTCTTCTCTTTTTTACAGGAGTGTCGATTCTTTTTACGGCCGCTCTCTTCTTCGTCATCCAGGGGCGCATTGTCATGGGGATGTTGTTCTTCATCATGGCCGAGGTTGGTTATCGCAGCGCTCAAGTATTCTACAATGGCTTACTTACAGAAATTGCCTCGCCTGAAGAAATGGGGCGTATTTCAGGGACTGGTTGGGCAATAGGATCGGCAGGTGGGGTTTTGTGTTTGCTCATCGTTCTGCCTTTTATCATTATGTTCAAAGGAAATTTAATGGTACGCCTTTCCTTTGTTATTACTGCCATTTTCTGGTTTCTTTCATCTGTGCCGCTCTTCCTGTGGCTGCAAGAAAAGGCAGAAAGAAAAGCATTACCTCCAGGCGAGAACTACTTTACCATCGCCATCAAGCAACTGAAACAGACCATAAACAGTGCCCGAGGTTTCAAGGAATATGTCAAGTTCATTATTGCCTTCCTCGTCTACAATGATGGCGTGATCATGGCACTGGACTTTGCCGCCATTCTTGGCGGTGTGCTTTTTGGCATGAACCAAACCCAACTCATTCTTCTCATGATCGTGGTGCAGATCACCAATGTTGCCGGCGCCTACGGTTTTGGTCTTTTGGTCGACCACATGGGGGGTAAAAAGGCGCTGGTACTCAGTATTTTACTTTTGATGGCCGATGTCATCGCTCTTTATTTTACGCAAACGCTCAGTGGCTATTTCGTCGTGGGCGCCATTGCTGGTTTTGCCATGGCGGGGGTGCAATCTATTAGCCGCACCATGGTGGGGATGTTTAGTCCGGCCGGCCGTAGCGCTGAGTTTTACGGTATTTTTGCCTTCAGTGGCCGTACCTCTTCCTTTATTGGACCAGCCGTATTTGGTTGGTTGGCAGCAGCAGCAACTGCCTGGTACCAGAATCAGGGCTTGGTGCTAGATCTGGCCGAGAAATCAGGTCATCGCGTCGCCGCTCTTTCTATTGCCGCATTTTTACTCGTGGGCATGTTCTTGCTGGTCTTTGTCAACGAGAAAAAGGCTACGGAGGCAGCTCTGGAGGGATGAAACGCTGGCTTATCAATAACAACACACTGATATCATCTCATTCACATTCCCCACGGAGGACACAATGACAACGATCACCGGTGGTGAGCTCTTACTCAAGACCCTGCAGGCCGAAAACCAACACATGATCTTTGGCGTGCTTGACGGTAGTTTCAATACGTGGCTGGCAAAATTGGAAGACTACAACATGCGCTATGTGTGCCCCCGTCACGAAGCCGCGGCCGCGCACATGGCCGAGGCCTGGGCCCGCATCCGTGGAGAACCTGGCGTCGTCATCGGCGGCATTGGCCCTGGCGCTGCCAACATGGTCTCGGGTGTAGCTGTAGCCTACGCCGAAGGTACCCCCCTGATTGTCATTAGTGGCCAACGTCGCCGCAATATTATCTATCCCGACCGTG
>JAADFV010000278.1:0-3911 GCA_013152695.1 Chloroflexota bacterium
GCCTCCAACCGGCCTGGTTTTCTGGGTTACTGGTTTACAGGGTTACTGTGCTGCGGGTCTACATTGATGTCAATCTGTATCCTATTTACGAGGAAGCCATGGATCCACGAATTCAAATTATTCAGGGCGATATCACGCGTCTACATGTCGATGCTATCGTTAATGCTGCCAATAACACTCTTCTGGGGGGTGGTGGCGTGGATGGGGCTATTCACCGGGCTGCGGGACCAGAGCTTTTGGCCGAGTGCAAAACGCTTGGGGGGTGTCCGACCGGGGAGGCTAAGATCACCAAAGGCTACCGTCTTCCTGCATCCTACGTGATTCATACCGTGGGGCCGGTCTGGCGAGGGGGCGATCATGGTGAAGATGAACTCTTGGTGGCGTGTTACCGTAACAGCCTTGCTCTGGCTGTGGCCCACGGGCTTCGTTCTATCGCCTTTCCTGCCATTAGTACGGGGGTTTATCGCTTTCCCCTGGAACGGGCGACGCGGATCGCCCTCACGGAGGCGGAACGCTTTTTAGCACACGATAAGACGCTTGAACGTGTCATTTTCGTCTGTTTTACACCGCACATCTATCGTATCTATCAGCGTATTGCTGCCGAATTATCGTAAAACCGCCCTCTAAACGAGCCATTGTTCGATGGTGTTTGCTCGGCACGATCAGAACCTCAGCGCGATTTTATTGCCGTCGCTGACCGTGAAAAGATTGCGTGCGGTTGGGTGTGTTTCAATTTAGGGGCGGATTATTGCCGGATGGGATTTGGTTTTCGGGAACCTCTCCCCGAGTAAGTTCAGGGTGAGACAATCCTGGTTTATATGCAATCTTTGTAGAGTAAGAACAGCCGCCCCCATTTTGAAACGCATTCCTGCGGTTATGACTATTCACTCTGAGGGGGACGGTGTTATAATGGTGAGCACTCTTTCCGAAGCTCCTCTCTTTTCCCCTGCTTACCTATGAGCCGTGACATCTTTTTTCGACTTCTATTCTCCATTTTCATCTTCTTCCTCATCTTTGCCCTGCACCGCATGATTACGATCTCGCCCCGTCCCGGACGGGCGGTGCTGGCCCGCACGCCTTTGCTCTACGCTCATCGCGGAGGGGCGGCGTTGGCCCCGGAAAATACGCTACCTGCCTTTACCCAAGGACTGGAATATTCGGCAGATGTGCTAGAGTTGGATGTGCGGTTGAATGCCGATGATGAGCTGATGGTGATCCATGATGCCACATTGGATCGCACCACGAATGGCAGTGGCCCCGTGCGCGCTGCCACGCTGGCAGAAATCAAGGCTTTAGATGCCGGCTACTGGTTTACAAAGGATGGGGGGAAGAGTTATCCTTTCCGAGGACAGGGAGTGACGGTTCCCACCCTGGACGAGGTGTTTACGGCTTTTCCTGATGTCGCCATCAATATCGACATCAAGGATGATTTGCCCCTGGCTGCTGAGCGTCTGGCCGATACGATTGCTCGCAATCAAGCAGAACAACGAGTACTGGTAGGCAGCTTTCACGGTGATATCCTGCGTTATTTTCACACACTGACGCCCGAAGTTGCTATCATTGCCGAACCAGGGGAGACACGCACCTTTTTTATTTTATCCACGCTGCACCTCTGGCGATTACATCGTCCTCATGCCGATACGTACCAGGTTCCCATCCAGCGAGGTCGCTTTCGTTTGGACTCGGCGAGATTTATTGCCAATGCCCACAAGCTAAATCAGCAGGTGCAATACTGGACGATCAACGATCCCCAGGAAATGCGCCGTTTACTGCAACTCGGGGCCGATGGCATTATCACCGACCGCCCCGATTTGGGGCTTGAGGTATTTCAGGAGTTGGGGTATAAGTAACGCCATTTTTTACCCGCCATTCATTCTCTTGCGAGGCAGATCATGCTCATTCAGGACTTCATGACTTCAGATCCTGTGACGGTACAAAGTAACGCCAGCATTGCCGAAGTACGCAATCTCCTGGCTACTTCTGACTTTCATCGCGTTCCGGTGATGGAGGGAGATAAACTGGTGGGGATTGTGAACTGGCCGCGTTTGATCGGCGAAGGGCCGGTCAAACATTGTATGATCAAAAACCCCGTGACGGCTCCTCCTGATACCCCTCTGGAGGAAGCGGCTCGTATCATGATCGACCATCGCGTCAGCGCCCTCCTCGTCACTGAAGGAGAGACATTGGTAGGCATCATCACCTTACGTGATCTGTTCAAGGTGGGGGTATTGGCTCTAGGCGCCCGTGATCATGGCGTACGCATTTCTTTGGAAATGCCTGATATGCGCGGGATGCTGGCCGATGTGATCAACGAACTGGCCTTACTGGGAGCCCACTTTGTCAGCCTGGTCAATATTCCTTCGCCCCACGGTGATGGCGAGTTGGTGACTATCAAGGTGCAGGATGTCACGCAACAGCAGGTGGAGGATGCTTTGTCATCCCTCAGTGTCGACATCCACGACATCCGCACCGTTTGACGGCGATGCGCGCCCTCTTTTTTTCCATTGATATTGCCAGCCACCTTGATTGGGGCGGGTATTTGGCCACGGCCGCGGCTTTACAACGACAAGGCCATGAAGTGCTTTGGGCCAGCGGCCAAAGGGTGGCCGGGCTGGTGCAAAAAGCTGGGGTGCCGTTTCAGGGTCTGGCAAGTACCGGCTGGCAACATTCAATGCCCCCCCTTCCTCCTGATCTCGAGCCCGAGGCCCGCGCTAAGGCCAGGCGACAACGCGCCCTTGATGTCTGGCTGCATCCCACCCATGTTTTGGCGGCCAGCGCTGCTTTGTCTCGTGTGGCTGCCCAATTTCGGCCCGACGTGCTTTTCATCGAACCTTTTGCCGCGGCCGGCACCCTGGTAGCAGAGACTTTGTCCTTGCCTCTGGTGGTCGTCGGCCGGCCGGCCCTGCTCCCCTCGGAGCTACCGGGCGCAGCCACACCAGTCATCGAACGCTTGTGTACCAGGGCCGGGGTGAGTGGGCAGTATTGGGATAAAAACCGGGGTATGCCGCGCTCCTCCTGGCTGCATCTCGATTTTTTCTGCCGTAGCTGGTATGCAGATCTCACGAATATTGGGGAAGAAACCGTTTTTTGTGGTGGTTTGCCCCAGCATCCTCATCGCCCATCCTCTCCTTCCTCCCTTCCCCGCATTCTCATTACGCTAGGCTCAACCTTCAATCGGGATGAGCTCTTTTTCAGGCGGGCAGCCGAAAGTGCCCTCTTGGTGGGGGCACAGTCGTGGGTCGTGACCGGTCGCCATATTTCCGAGATCGTCGAGAGTTTGCGCCAGGCGCCTCCCGCCCGCATGACCCTGAATGAGTGGATCGATTATGATGAAGCATTCGCCCGCGTCGATGCGGTCGTGCATCATGGTGGTGTTGCCACAACTCACGCCGCCCTCGTTTATGGTGTGCCGCAGGTGGTGGTGCCACACGCCGGCGATCAAATGCCCCAGGCCGCCCGCGTCACTCAGGCGGCGATTGGTTACGGCATCAAACCACGCGATTTCACTTACGAAAACGCCCCGCTCATCCTTGCTGATGTCCTCTACGATGCCGAATTTCGCGAGAATGCCGCCCGCCTGGCTGGGGAAATGCAGGAATTGGGCGGCATAGAGACTGCGGTCGCGGCTATCTTGAGAGTTTTTGCCTAGGCGACTGGAAGTCGCCGCTACGCTGGCGAAGTCTGCCTGCGCAGACTATGTTGTCTGTCGAGTAGAGGTCGCCGCTACGCTGGCTAAGTACTATTCCCATGGGTAGCGACCATGCCTCCCTTAAAAGCGAGAGCGGTGAGTGTTGGGGATGTCCGGGAGGGGCTCAGCCTTCGAAAATCCTTAACTCTTGCCCGCTTACAGCTCCCCCTTGATGATTTAGACGGAAGGTGGGTGAGCAGAAGGGGTTGCCAATTCGGTCAGT
>JAADFV010000278.1:3969-8120 GCA_013152695.1 Chloroflexota bacterium
GTTTTTCTTGGGCAATGCGGGCGATTTCTTCGCCGCTGATGACCTCTTTTTCTTGCAAGATACGGGCGATTTCATGCAGGGCTGCTTCATGACTTTGCAGGAGACTGCTTGCCCGTTCTTGTGCTTCTTCGACGAGACGGCGGGTTTCTTTATCGATGAGGGCGGCGGTCTCCGGGCTTAGCTCTGGACGCAGGCTGGTCTGAATGCCCAGATAACCCGAGCCAGCAGTGGCGGCGTAGCGTACCGGCCCCAACGATTCGACCATACCGAACTCGGCCACCATGCGGCGCGCCATTTCGGTGGCACGTTCTAGATCGTTGGCAGCACCGGTAGAGGGTTCGTCGAAGATCAGGAGCTCCGCCGCACGTCCTCCCAGCATCACTGCCATCCTCTCTTCCAGCTCACCCTTGCCCATAAGGAATTGGTCTTCTTCCGGCATTTGCATCGTGTAGCCTAAGGCCCCTTTGGCTGTGGGGATGATGCTTACTTTGTGTACCGGATCGGTATGGGGCAATAACTGCGCTACGAGGGCGTGTCCTCCCTCGTGATAGGCTACTTTACGTTTGACCTCGTCTTTCAAGGGCATCTTCCGCTGCAGACCTGCCACCACTCGTTCGATGGCCAAATCGAAATCATCCATGGTCACAGCATCGGCGTTACGGCGCACGGCCAGGAGCGCGGCTTCGTTGACGAGATTGGCCAGGTCTGCTCCCGAAAAGCCGGGTGTAATCTGCGCCAAACGCTTTAGATCGATGTCAGGGGCCAGTTTGACCTGGCGGGTATGAATTTTGAGGATTTGTAATCGGCCGGTTTCGGTTGGCAAAGTGACCTGAATCTGCCGGTCGAAGCGTCCCGGACGCAAGAGGGCCTTGTCGAGTACTTCGGGCCGGTTGGTAGCAGCCATGATCACCACGCCCTGGTTAGACTCGAATCCGTCCATCTCTGTGAGGAGTTGGTTCAGGGTTTGCTCTCTTTCATCATTGGTCACCCCAATACCGGTGGTGTTACGTGCCTGGCCAATGGCATCGATTTCATCGATGAAGACGATACAGGGGGCTTTGGCCTTGGCTTGCTCGAAAAGGTCGCGCACGCGTGCCGCCCCTACACCGACGAACATCTCTACAAAATCAGAGCCGCTGATGGAGAAGAAGGGCACGCCCGCCTCACCGGCCGTCGCTTTCGCCAACAGGGTCTTTCCTGTGCCGGGTGGGCCCACGAGGAGCACACCCTTTGGCAACTTCGCGCCCAGGCGGCGGAACCGTTCCGGATTCTTAAGAAACTCGATGATTTCTTTCAATTCTGTTTCGACCTCGTCTACACCTCCCACATCTTCAAACTTGACCCCGGTCATTTCCCCATGAATTTCGCGCACGCGACTGCGGCCAATCGACATAATGCCACGTCCCGCCTGCCCCATTTGCCGGAAGATCAGGAACCAAATGATGACTAAAGGCAAGAGTGGAATAAGCCACCCCATCAAATCTGTCAAGAAGGTACTGGTTGGTGCCTGGGCCTTGAAAGTTACCCCGGCATCGATCAGGCGTTGAGTGAGATCAGGATCATCGACACGAGCAGTGTTGTAGATGTCGCCTGGTTGATCCTTCCCTTCTCCCTTCGTGGTATAAACGATGCGTTCTTCACCGAGGGTCACTGTATCGATTTTGCCTTCCTTCAAATCCTGCAAGAACTGGCTGTAACTAACTTCAGTCTGGCTGATGAGCAAGGGACGAAAGACTAGCTCTTGAAAGAGCCACATGCTGATAAGTGCGATCAGGAGATAGGCCACTGAGAACTGAAACTGTTTTCGACGTCGCTGATCCATGGGAATCACTCCTTGTCTATGAGGTTATTTGGGCCTTGGCTTCTTGCCCTGTCATTATCTACTGACGAGGCTATGAAGGATAAAGAAATTATAAACGATTTAGGCTTTCTGAGCCATTTACAACGTGGTCGGTTGAAAGTCATTGCTTCTTCCGCCCAATCACTTCACTCCTCTCTGCTGCCGATCATTTTCGCTCGCATGGTACTTTTTGATGATCAGTCTTTTTCAGGAAGAAGATCGATCACGTACTGATCCGGCACCTGCACGGCGACGACCTGGCCTTTGACACAGACCTCGCCTTCGGCAGAAAGGGTGATATCGACGACAACCTTGCGTCCTTTCACTTCCTTGATCCGTCCGCGCAGTTCAAGTTCGGGGCCAAGGGGTGTGGGTTTGAGAAAGTCGACATGGAGGGAGGCGGTGAGGTACCGGCGAGCCGGTTGGCGCGGCCTTCGGCTCGATAGGCTGCTGCTGCCGCCGAACCGGTGCCGTGGCAATCGATGAGGGAGGCAAGTAGCCCGCCATACACGTAGCCGGGGATGGCAATGTGGTAGGGTTTTGGCGTAAAGTGGGCGACAGTTTCCTCGCCATCCCAATAGCTTTTGAGATGGTACCCATGTTCATTGAGGCGGCCACAGCCATAGCAGTAGGCGAGATGATCGGGATAATAATCTTGAAAGGCCTTGTCTTCACTCATGATCGATCTCCTGAAAGGCGCTGAGAGGGGAGTAATGGTATGATACGGGGCATGTGCTGCCTGTTATGTATTGCGAAACGGGCCTTGATAGCCTTGGGCACGTAACCAACGTCGTTCTTCCTCACTGAGATCGGCTGTTGCTAATAAATCGGGACGGCGTTGTAAGGTACGCAGTAAGGCCTGTTGCCGTCGCCAGGCAGCCACCTGGGCATGATGGCCCGAGCGGAGAATATCGGGCACTTGCCAGCCCCGAAAAGACCAGGGCCGGGTGTAATGAGGACCTTCGAGGAGGCCGGTAGCATGGGAATCTTCGGCCGCGGCTTGTTCATAGCCTAAAGCGCCGGGTAACAGCCGTGTCACAGCGTCGA
Source organism: Chloroflexota bacterium (assembly GCA_013152695.1). The sequence continues at coordinate 6,857 of JAADFV010000278.1, forward strand.
CAACAACCATGGCTGCCAGCTCGCCGCCCGAAAGGACATAATCACCAATGGAAATTTCGTCTGTAGCCAGGTGTTGGCGTACGCGTTCATCGACGCCTTCGTAGCGGCCACAAATCAGCATGAGGCGGGAATGCTGCGCCAGTTCTTGCACGATGCTTTGCTTTAGAACTCGCCCCTGGGGACTGAGCAAAATCACCGGACATGCCTCTGTGCCCCGAACTTCTTCTACAGCCGCAAAAATGGGCTCTGGTTTCATGATCATACCACCGCCGCCACCGTAGGGAGTATCATCGGTGATCTGATGCTTGTCCGTAGCCCAGTCGCGAATGTTGTGGGTATGTATTTCGACCAGGTGCCGCTCCCGTGCCCGTTTGATGATGGAAGCACTGAAGGGACTAATGAACATCTCGGGGAAGAGGGTGAAGATGTCGATGCGCATGGTGGGAATGTGTCAGGTTGGGGAGGGGAGACGGTCTGCGAGATAAGGCAACAGTTCAGGAAGGGCGCTGATCTTGGCGCAGGATAAATCGGTGAAAACACCGCGGTCGTTAAGCAGGATCGCGTCGACACCCGCTTCGGCGGCGCCGACGATATCGGCAAAGTAGTTGTCACCGATGTAAAGGGCGGCTTCGGGGGGAATGTTCCCGGCGCGTTCTAAAGCATGGTTGAAGATACGAGGATCGGGTTTCCACACTCCCACTTCGCCTGCCGCCAGCGTAAAATCAAAGAAGTCGCTAATTCCCAGGTTTTCCAATTCGTCAGCAAAGGGCTTCTGCCGGTTCGACAAGACACCTAAAATGACGCCGCTCTGGCGCAGCGTTGTTAAGGTCTCCAAGGCTCCGGGCATGAGCTGGGACTGCGGCTGGTAGAAGTCACGGACGCGTTGGCCAAAGGATTCGATCTCATCTGGGCGGGGTGGATGTCCGGCATGGGTCATGAGGCGGGCAATGAAGCGAGACCATAATTGCTCGGAGCCATATTGTTCCACATCGGCAATGAGTTCGGGGCTTTGTGCCCAATATTGATGCACCCAGCGTTCTGTCAACCGCCATTGGAAAGAATCCACATGGATGCCCAGATCGAGCAAACATTGGTGCAGAGCATCCATGAAGCGCGGATCCGACTCGCGCAAGGTACCATCGAGATCGAAAATGACTGCTTGGTAAAGGTAGGTCATAGTGGTACAGGTTTTTGAGTGGCAGAAGGGTGGAGGCTAGCCCACCTCAATTCAGGCTAAGGGAGGATACAAGGTTGGAGCGATGAG
>JAADFV010000279.1 GCA_013152695.1 Chloroflexota bacterium
ATGTTGCCGCATCGCCTCCAGAACCGCTTCGGCCACGTCCGGGGCGACAATGGCAATACACTTACCCTCATTAGCCACATACAGGGGATCGAATCCCAGAATTTCACAGGCACCTTTCACTTCATCGCGCACCGGGATGCTCTGCTCATCTAGGCGGATGCCGATATGAGCTTTCTGGGCAATCTCATTGGTGGCACTGGCCACACCGCCTCGCGTGGGATCCCGCAAAACATGGATACCCTCGCCGCCCACCGCAAGCATAGCCGATACAAGGTCATGCAGCGGGGCAGAATCGCTGACGATAGCCGTCTCAAACTCCAAGCCTTCGCGTACGGACATGATAGCGATTCCGTGATCGGCAATGGGGCCATTGATAATCACCACATCGCCGGAACGGGCACGCTCAGGCGCAATATTTACACCTTCGGGAATCAAACCAATACCGGTGGTATTGATGTACACACCATCTCCCTTGCCTCGATCCACCACTTTCGTATCCCCGGTGACGATCGGTACGCCCACCGCCTGGGCAGCCTCTTGCATCGATTGCACGAGGCGCCATAGCTCTTCCATAGCCAGTCCCTCTTCCAGGATGAGCCCGCAGGAGAGCCCCAGAGGTGTGGCGCCACACATCGCCAGATCATTGACCGTACCATGAATGGCGAGAGAGCCAATGTCGCCTCCAGGGAAAAAGAGAGGATTGACCACAAAAGAATCTGTGGAAAAGGCCAGGCGGCTCGTACCGAGGTCAAAAATAGCACCATCATGCATAACCGAGAGGGCAGGATTAGTAAAGGTCGGCAGGAACATGCCTTCGATCAGCATTTGCGAGAGGCTACCGCCGCCACCATGGGCGAGCAGCACGGTCGGGTAGTCGCTGATGGGGATGGGACAGGAAAGCCCGCTAAGAATGTCGGTCGTTGATTGTTCAGAGTCCATAGTCTTTAGGCTTCGCTCATTGGTAGGTAAAGGCAGTGATAAAGGGGAGAATCACGCGCTTGGTTGGGCTAAAAATAACGGTAGGCATTGGATCAAGCATCGAGAGCAACGCGGCCATATTGATAATAAGCGGCGCAGGCACCTTCAGAAGAGACCATGGGCGCGCCCATAGGATGTTCCGGCGTACAACCATTGCCAAAAGCAGGACATTCATGTGGTTTTTTGCGGCCTTGCATAATTTCACCGGCAATACATATCTCCGATTCTTGCGTGGCAATGCTGGTGACATCAAAACGAGTGGCTGCATCGAAGTCAGCAAATTGCGGGCGCAGGCAATAGCCACTGTTGGGAATAACACCAATCCCCCGCCATGAGCGGTCACAGACCTCAAAAACCTTGTTAATCAAATTTTGGGCCGGGACATTGCCCTTGCGCGTCACTGCACGCCCATACTGATTCTCGACACCCCACCGTCCTTCCTCCAACATCTGCAAAGCCATGTAGATGCCTTGCAACAAATCCAAGGGCTCGAAGCCGGTGGGAACGATGGGGATATGATATTTTTCGGCGATTGGTTCGTATTGCCAGTAGCCCATGACCGTGCATACGTGCCCTGCCGCGAGAAAACCTTGCACGAGATTATGGGGCGAGCTCAGGATAGCCTCCATGGCCGGAGGCACGAGCACATGCGAGCAGAGAATGGAGAAGTTGGTCAGGCCCAGTTGCTGCGCCTGCCAAACAGCCATGGCATTGGCGGGAGCCGTTGTCTCGAAACCGATGGCAAAAAACACCACCTGCCGGTCGGGATTCTCTTGTGCCAGCTTCACGGCGTCGAGAGGTGAGTAGACTACACGAATGTCACCCCCTTGTGCCTTCACACCAAGCAAATCGGTCTCGGAACCAGGCACGCGCAGCATGTCGCCGAATGAGGTGAAGATAACCTCAGGGCGACGGGCAATGGCAATCGCCTTGTCAATCAGGGACATCGGTGTTACACAGACAGGGCAGCCGGGACCATGCACCAAAGTGACGGCTTCCGGCAACATACGATCGATACCAAACTTGATGATGGTATGTGTTTGTCCGCCGCAGATTTCCATCAAAATCCAGGGGCGGGTGACAATGCGGTGAATGGCCCGAATAAATTCTTGGGCTTCGCTTTCGTTACGATATTCGTCAACAAATTTCATTGGCGATACGCTTCCATTAGAGGGGAGTTGACCCCGGTTCATCAGTTTGTGGGTGTTCTAATTCGGCCAGCTCTGCCATCTCAGTAAGATATTGAAAGACTTGCTGTGCTTCTTCTTCCTCAACCTTGCTGATGGCAAAGCCGACATGAACGATGACATAATCACCGACCTCGACGTCGGGCACATAGGCAAGACAGACCTCCTTGATCACTCCGGAGAAACTGACACGGCCCATGGTGAGCCCCTGGGGGTTATCTTGAATTTCAATGACTTTTCCGGGAACGCCGAGACACATAGGAATGCTCCGTATAAAAATGAATGAGATTTCAGATCGTAGAAGAGGATAAACGTGAGGCAGCCACGGCGATTTGGCCTAGGCTGATACCGCCATCATTGGGCGGAACCTGCCGGTGTAGTATCACCTCGAAGCCTTTTTCACGCAACTGCTGATAGGCGCGCTCGCTAAGGAGACGATTTTGCCACACGCCACCGCTTAACGCCAGGCGAGGATGGCCGATCTCTAGGGCAACGGCAACAATGGCATCGACCAAAGCGTTGTGGAAACGAGCAGCGATGGTCGCGGGGGGAATGTGATGGCTAAGGTCGTGGAGAATGGCCTCGATTAGTGGCTGCCAATCGAGAATGTATGGAGTCGAAGAACTCAGCAACGGCAGAGAATAGGCATCATCAACCTCAGGGTCGGCTACGTATTCCAGGGCCATCGCCGCCTGGGCCTCGAAGCTGACCTGCTGGTGCAGGGATAACAACGAGGCAACACCATCAAAAAGCCGTCCCATGCTGGAAGTACGGGGGGTGTGCACACCTTTTGCCAGCATCTGTGCCAGCAGTCGGCGTTCGTCAGGGCGCAAAGCCTGGATCGGGGCCAGATCATCTCGTGCCACTGCTTCTTCCCCGAACATCTCCCAGAGCAAAGCCAGGGCCACACGCCGGGGCTCCTTGGCCGCCTTATCTCCCCCAGGCAAAGGGAAGGGCCTTAAATGCGCCACACGTGTATAGCTCGTGGCATCGCCTAAAAGAAACTCTCCACCCCAAATCGTACCATCTTCCCCCAGCCCCGTACCATCCCAAATGACCCCTAATGCCGTCTCTTCGCAATCATTTTCCGCTAACACCGAGGCCAGATGGGCATGATGATGCTGTACAGGGATGAGGGGAAGGGCGGGGGCTGTCATGTCGTTGTGGCGCGCCCATTGTGTGGACAAGTAGTCGGGATGGAGATCATGGGCAATGGCCAGGGGTTGGGCTTCGTACAGGCGTAAAAAATCAGCGATGACACGTTCGAATGCGGCCATTGCCTCCACGCTTTCGAGATCGCCAATGTGTTGGCTGATAAAAGCCTGATCGGCAATGCTCAAAGCAACTGTGTTTTTGAGATGGGCCCCCACGGCCAAAATCGTGGGTACTGGCCGGGGTAACCTTACGGGGAGGGGAGCATAACCGCGAGCACGGCGTAATAAGCGTAGCTCTCCCATGGCCACCCAGGCGACGCTATCATCCACATGTCTGGCGATAGGACGGTCGTGCACGAGAAAGAGATCGGCAATATGTCCCAAGCGGCTCATTGCTTCCTGCGCCTCGATGCAAATGGGCTCATTGCTGAGGTTACCACTGGTGGCCACGACAGGAAAATCAAGCTCGCGAAGCAGCAAGTGATGAAGTGGGGTGTAAGGGAGCATCACGCCAAGAGTGGGGTTGTCTGGGGCGACATTGGCCGCAACAGGGGCGTCTGCCCGTTTGCGCAGAAGAAGAATGGG